>JACMIV010000299.1 GCA_014380965.1 Rhizobiaceae bacterium
CGGCCACGGGTCGGATGTGCGGGGCGCGTCGTCGTCGGCTCGCGGCGGCGCATTTCACAGCTTAGGCAGACGATCGTGACAGCCTCGATTGCCCCTCTGCCATCCCCCATTCTTCTTCGCACTGCAATAGAAAAGACGGGCTGCGGCCTGCGTAGACCGTGACAGGGGTTTGCTCGGGCGGCCTGGCCTGTTATCTCCCGCCGCTCTTGGCGCCTGCGCTGCCAGCGGCCATCCGCCGTGCATCCATCCGTCGGCCGTCCGCCAGCCATCCGAAGGGTTGAGGATTCTCCATTCCTTGACCTTTTCATGGCAATTATCGAGGTCTTCGCGTCGGCGTGACCGCTCCTCGCCCGGAGGCTTTCCGCTTCCCCTTGTCGCCCTTGCCCTCGTTCTCCATTGAGAAGGCCATATCTTCCCCGCCATGTTGAGGCTTCATCACCATCCCATGTCCGCGGCATCGCGTTTCGTCCGGCTCGTGCTCGGCGAATATGTCGAGCGCGCCGAGTTCGTCGAGGAGAGGCCATGGGAGCGCCGGCCGGACCTCTTGGCGCTGAACCCGGCGGGCACGCTGCCGATCCTTGTCGAGGATTCCGGCCCGCCGATCGTCGGCGGCATGGTGATTGCGGAGTATCTCGACGAGACGCGCGGCGCTTTCCAGCGCGAGAAACGGCTGCTTGCCGAAAAGGCAGTCGACCGCGCCGAAATCCGGCGGCTGACCGAGTGGTTCCTCGTCAAGCTCGACGGCGAGGTGACGCGCTATCTCGTGCGCGAGCGCGTGTTCAAGCTGGAGATGCGGGCCGAGGAGGGGGGCGGCTCGCCCGACGCTTCCGCGATCCGCGCCGCCCGCGCCAATCTCAAGCACCACATGCGCTACGTCGGCTGGCTCGCCGAAAGCCGCAACTGGCTCTCGGGCCCGCGGCTGTCCTATGCCGATCTCGCGGCGGCCTCCGCATTCTCGATCCTCGACTATCTCGGCGAGATCTCCTGGGACGCTGAGCCGCTCGCCAAGGAGTGGTATGCACGGGTCAAGTCCCGCCCCTCCTTCCGCCCGCTCCTCAACGAACGCATCCGCGGCATCCCGCCCGCGGCACATTACGCGGAACTGGATTTCTGACGGAGCGAACCGCCAGCATAGGGCGGCAGACGGCGGACGCGCCTCTTCGCTGCATGGCCAAGCGGCTCGCCTCAGACGCGCTGGCGCCAGTCGTTCAACACTGCTTCGATCGTCTCTTCGAAGGGGATGGCGGGCGTCCAGCCGAGTTCACCGGCCGCTTTCGAGGCATTGCCTTCGACGGACGTCACCTCGCCGTGCCGATGCGCGGTCGAGTTCACCTCGATCTCGATCTCGATCCGGCATGTCGACATCGACAGCAGCATTTCGAGAATCGTGCCGATGCGGCGAGCGACGCCGCTCGACAGGTTGAAAACCGCGCCGGCCTCTGGAGGAGCAGCACTGAGGGCGGCATCCGCATAGGCTCGAACGACATCGCGCACGTCGAGGAAGTCGCGCTCGACGTCGAGATTTCCGACCTGCATCACCGGTTCCTGGAGACCCTTTTCGATGAGGGCGATCTGCCTTGCGAAGGCCGGCACCACATAGCCGGCCGACTGGCCCGGACCGGTATGATTGAACGGACGAAAGCGCAGCGACCTCAAGCCGTCATGCGCCGCCTGACCCAGCATCATGTCGGCCGCGGCCTTCGTGGCGCCGTAGGCGGAGATCGGCAGCAGCGCGCCGTCCTCGGCGAGGGCGCCATGCACCGCGTTGAAACTCTCGCCGTAGACGTCCGAACTGCTGGCGAAGATGAGGCGCGTGTCCGGCGATCGCTTCAGGATGGCATCCGCAAGGTTGACGGTGCCGATGAAGTTCACGTCCCACGCGTGACGCGTGTTCTGGCGCACTTCCGTCGGCGCGGCGATCGCCGCCAGATGGACGATCGACATCGGCTGCAACGCCTCGACGATGCCGGCGACCGCCGAAGCATCGCGGATGTCGGAGCCGGGGCGATCCTCGCCGTCCGGCCCGGCAGCTGCGAAGAACGGCACCACCTTGAAGTTCCCGGCCGCAGCCCTCGCTTCGAGCTGCCGCATGAGCCAGGTCCCCACGAAGCCGGAGGCGCCCGTCACCGCGACGATAGGGGCGGTCGCATCAGTTCGGATGTTGTTGTCCGCCATCAAACTCATTCACTCGGCCCAATGTCTCGGCCAATCCACCAGTCTTGATCCGCTGCTGTGGTCTTTGCGATCACGAAGCGACCCTTCCAGAACATGGACCGGTCAATCCTCGACGACGATCAGCGGGACAGGCGCGCCAAGTCCGCCTCTACCATTTCGACGATCATCTCCTCAAGGCTCGTCGTCGCCTCCCAGCCGAAGGCCTGCTTCGCCTTTGCCGGATTGCCGAGCAGGGTGTCGACCTCGGCGGGACGGAAGAGCGCCGGATCGATCACGAGGTGATCCTCCATCGAAAGCCCGACATGCTCGAAGGCGATGCGGCACATGTCGCGGACGGTGACGGTACGCCCGGTCGCGATGACATAGTCGTCCGGCA
>JACMIV010000300.1 GCA_014380965.1 Rhizobiaceae bacterium
GAAGACGGCAAGGCCGTCGAAGCGCCTCATCGTCCGGCCTCGCCGTCGATCATCTCGTTCGCGAGCCGCGCCAGCACCGGCACCGTGCCGCCGTAGACCTTTGCCTTGACGGGGTTAGAGGCGTTGCCGTCGACGAAGCGCTTGTAGACCCCTTGCAGGATCGCGGAGAGGCGGAAGAACGAGAAGGCGATGTAGAAGGACCAGTTTTCGATGCTGGCGATGCCCCGCCGCTCGCAATAGTGCGCGACGTAGTCCGCCTCCATCGGAATGCCGAGCGAAGCGCGGTCGACGCCGCCGAGGCCGCGGAAGGCGCCGACATTCGGCAGGCGCCACTGCATGCACTGATAGGCGAGGTCCGACAGCGGATGGCCGAGCGTCGAGAGTTCCCAGTCGAGCACGCCGAGGATCCTCGGCTGGTCCGTAGCGAAGATCATGTTGTCGAGACGGTAGTCGCCGTGGACGAGGCTCGCCGAACCGTCGTCAGGCGGCAGGTGATCCTCCAGCCATTCGATGAGCCGCCACATGTCGGGCAGCGGATCGAGCTCCGACTGGCGATACTGGTCGCTCCAGCGCGAGAGCTGTCGGGCGAAATAGTCGCCGGGACGGCCGTAGTCGGCAAGGCCGACGGTCGCGACGTCGATCGCGTGGAGGGCGGCGAGCGCTTCGTTCATCGCATCGTAGATCGCCGCGCGCTCTGCATTTGTGGCGACTTCAGGCAGCGCCGGGTCCCAGAAGATGCGGCCGGACAGATGCTCCATGACGAAGAACATACGGCCGAGAGGCGAGACGTCCTCAGTCGCCAGATGCAGCATCTTCGGCACCGGCACGGCCGAGCCATCGAGCGCCTTCATCAGGCGGAATTCGCGGTCGATCTGATGCGCCGATTTCAAGAGTGTCCCAAGTGGCTTGGAACGTAGGACATAGGTGCCGCTCGCAGCCTCGATCCGGTAGGTGGGGTTGGATTGGCCGGAGGAGAATTTTTCGAGGCCGGCATAGCCGCGGAAGCCGTCGATGTGGGCTTCGAGATAGGCGGCAAGCGCGTGTTCGTCGATCGGGTTGGGGTCCGTCGAGCGGCCATCGGCCTCTGGTTCGCCCGTTTCCATTCGGCTCATCGCACGCCTTCAGGCGTCGGGGAACCGGTGCCGTCCACACCCCCCTCTGTCCTACCGGACATCTCCCCCTCAAAGGAGGAGATCGGCTTGCCGCAAACGATGGAGAGACTGATCTCCCCCCTTGAGGAGGAGATGCCGGCAGGCAGACGGGGGTGGCAGCGCTTGCTCATGGAGACAACCGATCCATCTCACAACACTTCGAACAGTCCGGCCGCGCCCATGCCGCCGCCGACGCACATGGTGACGACGACGTATCTCGCGCCCCGCCGCTTGCCTTCGATCAGCGCATGGCCGGTCATTCTCGCGCCCGACATGCCGTAGGGATGGCCGATCGAGATCGCGCCGCCGTCGACGTTCAGAAGCTCGTCGGGGATGCCGAGCCGGTTGCGGCAGTAGAGCGCCTGGGAGGCAAAGGCCTCGTTCAGCTCCCAAAGGCCGATGTCGTGGATCGTCAGGCCGAACTGCGAGAGCAGCTTCGGCACGGCGAAGACGGGCCCGATGCCC
>JACMIV010000040.1 GCA_014380965.1 Rhizobiaceae bacterium
CGGCAACGACTGCACCCTTCCTCCATGACACCGGAACCCGGAATGACCCTGTATTCGCGCGATACGATCGAGACGAAACTGAAGGCGGCCTTTTCGCCGCAGGCTCTCTCCGTCGTCGACGAAAGCCACCTCCATGCCGGCCATCACCATGGCGCCAGCACCCATCACGAGGGTTTCGACGGCTCCGCCGGAACGCATTTCCGCGTCAGTCTCGTCGCTGAGGCGTTCGTCGGGCTCAGCCGCGTCGATCGTCACCGCGCGGTGAACGCGGCTCTGAGGGACGAGCTCGATGCCGGCGTCCACGCGCTCGCCATCGAGGCAAAGGCGCCGGGAGAGCCGTTGCGGCGCTGACCCGGCGGTGCTCGGCATGGCCCGCGGGCGGAGAGGAACGCTTCTGCGCCGACGGCGGGCCCGCGTCGGGCTCGGCTTTGCCGCGGCCCTTTCGGCGCTCGCCGGCATGACCGATGCGATAGGGCTTCTGGTCGCCGGCGACTTCGTCTCCTTCATGAGCGGCAACACGACGCGCTTTGCCGTGGCTCTCGGCAGCAGCGAATGGGTCCGTGCGGCGGAACTCGGCGCGATCGTCGCCACCTTTGTCTTCGGCAATGCTGCGGGCGTCGTCTTCGCCGCGCTCACGGGAAGGCGGCATGGCGTCCTTCTCGGCCTCGTGGCCGTCCTTTTGTCGATCGCCGCTCTCCTATCCCCGTTCCGGATGGCGTCCACCCTTCTGCTGGTGTTCTCGATGGGGTTTCTCAATGTCGCGGTCGAGAGGGTGGAGGGCCGTGCGCTCGGCGTGACCTATGTCACGGGGGCGCTGTCGCGTTTCGGCCGGGGCATCGGCCAGTGGCTGCTCGGGCACGGCAACGACGGGTGGCGGCTCGAACTCGTCCCCTGGCTCGGGATGCTCTCGGGCGCGCTTGTCGGAGTGATCGGGGCGCTTTGGCTCGGACCATCCGCCATCTGGATGTCGGCGGTGGTCGCGGCCTTTGTGGCCGTGGTGTCGGCACTCATTCCGGCACGATGGCGAGAGCATTATTTCGTGTCGCCCCGCCGCGGTTCCTGACTTGTTGCGCCGGAGCCCGCCTCTCAGCCCGCAAGCTCATCGGCGAGGAACGCCTCGACCGCTTCGGGCTCCACCTCGCGAGCGATGAACGCCTTCCCGATGCCCCTCGTTAGGATGAACGTCAGACTGCCGCGCGAGACCTTCTTGTCCTGGCCGATCGCGCGCATCAACTCGTCCACCGAAAAGGTGCCGCCGGGAATGTCGGAGATGCGCGTCGGAAGGCCGGCGGCTTCGAGATGGCGCTCGGCGCGGACGGCGTCCTGTCCGGAGCAGAGGCCGAGGCGGACGGAGAAGCGGTGGGCGAGCGCCATGCCGATCGCAACGCCCTCGCCGTGCACGAGACGGGCGCTGTCGTATTTGCAGGCGGCTTCGAGCGCATGTCCGAACGTGTGGCCGAGATTGAGGAGGGCACGCCGTCCGTCCTCGCGCTCGTCGGCGGCGACGACCTCGGCCTTGGCCCTGCAGCTTTCCGCGATCGCCTCGGCGCGTTCCGGGCCGCCGGCGAAGATCCCGGCCCGGTTCGTCTCCAGCCAGTCGAAGAGGCCTGGGCGGTCGATGAGGCCGTATTTCACCACCTCGGCATAACCGGCCGCGAACTCGCGGCGGCTCAGCGTGTCGAGGACGTCGGTGTCCGCCATCACCAGCGAGGGCTGGTGGAAGACGCCGACGAGGTTCTTGCCCTGCGGCGAGTTGATCCCCGTCTTCCCGCCGACGGAGGAATCGACCTGCGCCAGCAGCGACGTCGGCATCTGGATGAAGCGCATGCCGCGCCGGACGATCCCGGCGACGAAGCCCGCGAGATCGCCGACGACGCCGCCCCCGAGCGCGAGCACGGCGTCGCCGCGTTCGAGACGCGCCGCGATCACCGCCTCGACCACGGTTTCGAGGTGGCGGTAGGACTTCGTCGGTTCGCCGGGCGGCAGCACGATCGACACGGCGTCGATGCCGGCGGCTTCCAGCGAGTCGAGGAGGCGGCGGAGATGAAAGCCTGCAACCGTCTCGTCCGTGACGACGGCGACGCGAATGCCTGGAAGGCGCGCGGCGATCTCGGTGCCGGCGGTGCCGACAAGGCCGGGGCCGATGAGGATGTCGTAGGAGCGGGCATCGAGATCGACGCGGACGGTGCGGTGTATCTCTGCGGTATGGGTCATTGTCGTCATCGCCCGGTTCGGTCCAGATGGCGGTCCAGCGCCTCGGCGATCTCGTCGGCGATCACCTCGCGGCGGACGTTGCGCGACAGGATGGTGATGTCGGCTTCGGCATAGACGGGATAGCGCGTCTCGATGAGAGCGGCCATCACGCCGCGCGGATCGGCATTGTCGAGGAGGGGACGAGTCGTGCGGCGTCCGACGCGGTCCATGAGGACGTCGAGATCGGCCTTCAGCCAGACCGTCACCGCCTTCTCTGCGAGCACCGCGCGGGTGTCGGCCGCCATGTAGGCGCCGCCGCCGGTTGCGAGCACCTGCGGGCCTTCCTGGGCGAGTCTTGCTACGACGCGGGCTTCGAGCGCCCGGAATTCGGGCTCGCCATACGCCGCGAAAAGTTCCGCAACGGTCATGCGCGCCGCCGTCTCGATCTCGGTGTCGGTGTCGCGGAAGGGGAGGTCCAGCAACTGCGCCAGCCTGCGGCCGACGGTGGTCTTGCCGGCGCCCATGAGGCCGATCAGCGCCACGCAACGCGTGCCGAGCCGCGCTGCGATTTCAGGTCTCTCGTCGGGGAGCGATGCGCTTCTCATGCCTTTCCGGTCCATCCCTCAACTTTCGTTCTGGAGACAGGAATTCCAGGCGCCCGTCAAGGCGGGGATGGGTACCCTGCCGGTGGGCGCCTCGGCTCTCCACCCGCGAGGAAGAGACGCAATCGATATCGGCTCGCGCAATGCGCTTGGCGCTTGCGCCACATGCGGCTTTCGTTAAGGAGGCGGGCGGGACGCTCATCCGGGAACGCGAACCGAGCGATGCCGTATTCTCCGATCAGACGGGCGCGTTTGTCATGCCGACCCTCTTCCGTCTCCTGACGACGCTCTTCCTCTTGGCCGGCGCCGTCTTCGCGGTGATGGCGGCGCTCGTGTTCCTGGTCGAGCCGACGCCGCGCGAGGTGGTGATCGAGCTGCCGCTCGAGCAGTTGCGACCGCCCCCGCCGCCGGGCCAGCCGATCAGGGCTCCGCGCTCGTGAAGACGCCGGCCGCCAAAAGGCGCGCCGATCCGCCGCCGATCAAGGGACGGGACGGGTCGGACATCGAGACCTTCATCGAGATGATGGCGGTCGAGCGGGGCGCTGCGCAAAACACGATCCTTGCCTATCGCCGCGATCTCGAAGACACGTCCGCCTTCCTCTCCCGGCGCGGCGCGAGTCTTGCCACCGCGAGCAGCGATCACGTCCGCGCCTTCGTCTCCTCGCTCGCGGCGCTGGGATTTGCCGCCTCCAGCCAGTCGCGGCGGATGTCGTCGCTGCGCCAGTTCTACAAGTTCCTCTATGCCGAAGGACGGCGGGGCGACGATCCGACCGGGCCGATCGAGACCGCCCGAAAGGCCCGGTCGCTCCCGAAGATCATGAGCGAGAGCGAGGTCGATCGGTTGATCGACCGCGCGGCCGAGGAATCCGCCGATGCGACCCTCTCGCCGACTGCGCTCGCGCGGGCGCGCCGCCTCCATGCCCTCGTCGAGATCCTCTACGCCACTGGCCTTCGCGTCTCGGAACTCGTCAGCCTGCCGAAGACGATGCTCCGCTCGAAGGCCCGCGTCATCATCGTGCGCGGCAAGGGCGACAAGGAGCGCATGGTGCCGATCGGAGAGCGCGCCCGCGACGCGCTCCATGTGTTCGGAGAGGCGGTGCGGGCCGCGCGGGCCGGAGACCTTCGGCCGGAGGCTACGGAGCAGCCATGGCTGTTCCCGGCGCTTTCGGAAAGTGGGCACCTGACGCGTCAGGCCTTCGCCCGCGACCTCAAGGGCCTCGCCTCGCGCACCGGCATTCCCGCGTCCCGCATTTCGCCGCATGTGCTCCGGCATGCCTTCGCGAGCCATCTCCTCCAGAACGGCGCCGATCTTCGGGCGGTGCAGGAGCTGCTCGGCCATGCCGACATCTCGACGACGCAGATCTACACCCATGTGCTCGAGGAGCGGCTGATCCGGCTCGTGACGGACCATCATCCGCTGTCGGAGCTGAGCGAAGACTGACCGCCGTCCGTCGTGCGCGCTCGGGTCTCGGCATTTCTTGACAACGGGGGGGCGGATCGTCAGTTTGCGCGCGAACTCGACCCCCCGCGCATCCGGCGTGTCGGCCGACGTGGCGCCTCGGACCCGGGCTCGCTCCGGCCTGCCGTCCGCCGCCGCAGAGCGGGTCCTCCCGCGTCGAAAGGACGGCTTCGGTCGCTTATGCACAACTATCTCGACTTCGAAAAGCCGGTCGCCGACCTCGAAACCCAGATCATCTCGCTGAAGGGGATTGCCGATACCAAGGACGGCGTCGATGTCAGCGAGGAGATCCAGCGCCTGGAAAAACGTTCCCGCGACGCGCTGGTCGAGCTCTACAAGAAGCTGACGCCCTGGCAGAAGACGCAGGTCGCACGCCATCCCGACCGGCCCCATTGCCTCGACTACATCCAGCGGCTGATCACCGACTTCACGCCGCTCGCCGGCGATCGTTTCTTTGCCGAGGACTACGCCGTGATCGCCGGCTTCGGCCGCTTTGACGGTCAGTCCGTCGCGGTGATCGGGCAGGAAAAGGGATCGGATACCCAGACCCGGCTCAAGCACAATTTCGGCATGGCTCGGCCAGAGGGCTACCGCAAGGCCGTCCGCATCATGGAGATGGCCGACCGGTTCGGAATTCCCGTCTTGACGCTCGTCGACACGGCCGGTGCCTATCCCGGCATCGGCGCCGAAGAGCGCGGGCAAGCCGAAGCGATCGCTCGCTCGACGCAGACCTGCCTCGGCCTCGGCGTGCCGCTCGTCTCGGTCGTGATCGGCGAGGGCGGCTCGGGCGGGGCCATCGCGATTGCGGCTGCCAACCGCGTTCTCATGCTGGAGCACGCGATCTACAGCGTCATCTCGCCGGAAGCCGGCGCCTCCATCCTCGGGCGCGACGCGACGCGGGCCCGCGACGTGGCGCAGGCGATGAAGATCACCGCGCAGGATCTCAAGAGCTTCGGCGTGATCGACGAGATTGTCGCCGAGCCGCTCGGCGGAGCGCATCGCCAGCCCGATGACGCGATCGACATCGCCGCCGAGCGCGTACGCGCGGGCTTCGCCGAGCTCGGCCGCCTCGACGCTGAAACGCTTCGGCGCGAACGCCGCGAAAAGTTCCTGTCCATCGGCCGCGATCTCTGACGGCTCTGCATTCGGTCGGCGAGCGTTGCTTCCAGGACACGCTCCTCGCCTATCCTTCCCGAACCACATTTGGCACAGTCGCCTCAACGTCGATGCGTTCACGAAGTGCGATGGCTGTGCAGGCCCACTTAACGGCTCCTTAACGGCCGGCGAGTCAAAACGAGACAAAGTGTCGAGATCGGTCAAGCCGATAAAGATACGGGGATGGCGGCGGAAGGCCCGATGGCCTTCGCTCGATGATGTAGCGCACAAAAGCTGCGCCTTGAGAAACGAGGGGACGAGGATGCTCGTCAGACGTCTGATGACCGCCGCGGTGCTGGCCGCCTCCATGCTGGTCGTCTCGGCTTGCCAGGAAGGCGCGATCGAGTATGGCGACCTCATCGGTCCCCATGCGCCGGTGCCGGCCGCGCTCATCAAGGACATGCAACTCAAGGACATGGGCGTGAAGTCGCCGATCGTCGTGCGCCTCTTCAAGGAAGAGTCCGAGCTCGAAGTCTGGAAGCAGAAGACGAGCGGCGAGTACGCGCTCTTGAAGACCTACTCGATCTGCGCCTGGTCCGGAAAGCTCGGCCCGAAGACGAAGGAAGGCGACCGCCAGGCGCCCGAAGGCTTCTACCGCGTGACACCGGGGCAGCTGAACCCGGACTCGCAGCATCATCTTGCCTTCGACATCGGCTATCCCAACGCCTACGACAAGGTGAACGGCGGCACCGGACAGCATCTGATGATCCACGGCTCCTGCAACTCGTCCGGCTGCTACGCGATGGACGACTGGCAGGTCGAAGAGGTCTACGCGCTTGCCCGCGATTCGTTTTCCGGCGGCCAGCGCGATTTCCAGATCCAGGCCTTCCCCTTCCGCATGACGCCGAAGAACATGGCACGGCACCGCAAATCCGATCATTACGCCTTCTGGAAGATGCTGAAGGAGGGCTCGGACCGGTTCGAGCTCACCAAGCGTCCGCCGGCCGTCGGTGTCTGCGAGAAGCGATACGTCTTCGATACGAAGCTTCCCGAGGGCACGAAGCTTGTCCCCGCGGGAGCCTGCCCGGTGGTCGAGGAGACCGTCGAGGTTGCGGCCAAGCGTATCGCCGACGAGGCCGAGGAAGAGCGCCTTGTCGCCCGAATGACGCCGGCCGACTTCGCGCCGATCTCCAGCTTCTCCTACACGACGGGCGCGCCGATCACGGCGGAAGCCTATGCCGCCGAGCAGCATCGCCGCGAGGGCTACGATCGCCTGGGCAAGCCGATCAAGAGCCGCAAGGCGACGGTGTTCGACGGGTTCACGAAGTAGTCGCTACGCTTAAGGCCGCTTCGCTGTGACCGCGAACATCGGACCCAGCCGGTCCCGTTCCTCGCGAATGCCCTGGTCTGGGACGAAGAGGCTGGAGATGCTGCCGTCAAGGTAGAGGGCATCCCGGCACCCGAGTTCGTCCTTGAAGAAGCTTGCGAAGTCGTGGAAATTCACGGGCGTGCGGGACATGACGAACAGCGCAACCGCCCCGTCCTCGGCCGTCGCGACGCCGTTGCGGATGTGGAGGCTCGTCGAGCCCTCGATGAAACGGGGGTGAAGCGCTCCGTCTACGAGAAGCATCGGGCCGGATTGCGTCGCGGTGTCGACCACGCGCTCGTGGCGAACGTACGCCTCCGTCTCCTCGACGCCCGCGCGGCCGTCCGCGATCCAGAAGATACCGTTCGGCTTCATGTGGAAATTTCCGGGGCCGTCCGCTCTGCTCACCGGGGCGACTTCCCTGCCGTCCTCGACGTACAGCCCGACCGGGCGTCGGTCCTCGTGATACATGCCGGCATTCATGGCGAGCGTCAGCGTCCCGCCCCGGCGCGCGATCCTTTCGGCAAGGCGGGAGAAACCGCCGAGCGGGCGATCGCTCTCGTCGTAGAGTGCAAGGCCCACATGCTGCTCGACGAGGGCGATGCGACAGAGGATGTAATCGACGCCGCGAAAATGCCGGATGGTGCAGACGCCATCCGTCGATGCGTTCGGCGCGCCCGAAGGCTCGGCCGATCCACGCGGCAGACGAAGGGCCGCGCCCGGAACGAGCCCGCCGATGCCGAGCGCCAGGCGAAGCACATGGCGACGCATCATCGCAACGCCCCGCCGCAAAAGAACCTCGCCGCCGCGGAAGACGCCGCGCGACATCGGAACGGGCGACCCCGAACGGCGCCGGCGCCGCTCAGGCGTAGGCGCCGTGGCAGTGCTTGAACTTCTTGCCGGAGCCGCAAGGGCAGGGCTCGTTGCGCCCGACCGGTCCCCACAGATTCGGATCCTGCCCGTCGTCTCGGACCTGTCCGAACTCGTCCTCGCCGGTCGATGCGTCGATGTGGTGACCCTCGGCGTTCGAGAGGATGTCGGGCATGCCCTTCTCCTCCGGGCGCACGATCTCGACGCGCATGAGCTGCGCTGTCGTGCGCTCGCGAAGGTTTCCAAGCATCGTCTGGAAAAGTTCGAACCCTTCCGACTTGTACTCGTTCAACGGGTCGCGCTGGGCATAGCCGCGAAAGCCGACGACGGAACGCAGGTGGTCGAGATTGACGAGATGCTCGCGCCAGAGCGAATCGATCGTCTGGAGCACCACGGAGCGTTCGACATAGGTCATGACGTCGGGGCCGAAGCGCTCGGCCTTGGCGGCGTAGTAGCCGTCGGAAGCGTTCAGCATGCGCTCGCGAATGTCGTTGTCGTCGATGCCTTCCTCGTCGGCCCATTCCGGGACGGGCAGATCGAGGTTCAGGAGCTCGAGGGTCTCTTCCTTGAGTTCGGCAGTCGACCACTGCTCGGGATAGGCGCGTTCTGGAATATGGCGGGCCACCAGCGTCTCGACGGTCGAATGGCGCATGTCCGTGACGGTCTCGGTCAGGCCGTCCGCATCCATCAGTTCGAGGCGCTGCTCGAAGATGACGCGGCGCTGGTCGTTCATCACGTCGTCGTATTTCAGGAGGTTCTTGCGGATGTCGAAGTTGCGGGCCTCGACCTTCTTCTGCGCCTTCTCCAGGGCCTTGTTGATCCACGGATGGACGATCGCCTCGTCTTCCTTGAGTCCGAGCCGGGTCAGCATCGTGTCCATGCGCTCGGAGCCGAAGATCCGCATGAGGTCGTCCTGCAGCGACAGGAAGAATTTCGAGCGGCCGGGGTCGCCCTGACGCCCGGAGCGGCCGCGAAGCTGGTTGTCGATGCGCCGTGACTCGTGGCGCTCCGTTCCCAGGATGTACAGGCCACCGAGCGCCTTGACCTCCTCGCGCTCCTTGGCGATGTCGTGGGGCAATTCGGCCTCTTCGTTGAGGGAGATGGTACCCGCACCGGCGGGACCGAGTGTCTCGGGATCGGCGGCGGCATCGTTTTTGCCGACAACATGGGCGATGGACATCGGCCCGCGCTGCCTGCCGCGCCGGAAGCTCATGTCCACGACCGCGCCCTCGACGCCCTCGTCCTTGTAGTGGGTGCCGCCCAGAATGATGTCGACGCCTCGGCCCGCCATGTTGGTCGCAATCGTGATCTGCCCCTTGCGGCCTGCCTCGGTGACGATACGGGCTTCCTGCTCATGATATTTCGCATTGAGAATATTGTGTGGAATTCCGTGCTCTAGCGCGCTATAAAGACGCTCACGTGGACTTCCAGATTCTACACCCATGATCTCCCCGAGGGTATCGAC
>JACMIV010000301.1 GCA_014380965.1 Rhizobiaceae bacterium
CCGGGCTGTCCGACAGCGTCCGGAGATAGGCCAGGAGATCGGCGCGGTCTGCATCGTCGCGAAGTCCGGCAAAGCCCATGGACGTTCCGGTCACATAGCCCTTGGGGCTCGTGATGAAGCCGTTGAGATGCTCGAAGTCCCAGGCGACGGCCCCGCCTTCGCTGAAGGCGGTGAGCGCCGCGGAATAGGCGAAGCCCTCATGCGACGCGATCGGGCGGTTCACGACGCCCCACAGCGCGGGCCCGACCTTGTTCTCGCCGCCCTGTTCCCCGGCGTGGCAGGAGGCGCATTTCTTGAACTGAGCCTCGCCGCGCGCTGCGTCGGCGGATGCGAGCAGCGTGGCGACAGGCACCGCCGCTACGGCCTCCCCCCCTTCGCCCGCGGCAGGAGCCTCGGCCGCGACGATCGCGTAGCCGGCCGTCTCCGGCACCTCGGAGTGGTAAAGCCCTTCGGCGAGAAGGCTGCCTCCGAACACCACGAAGACGGTCCCGAGCACAGCGCCAAAGATCTTGTTGGCCTCAAAAGAATCCATGGAAAAGTCGGCTCCCTGGTCGAGCGGCGCGGCGCGGCGCGACCGATCATGGCAAGTGCAAAAAACGGCCGGACGCTAGGTCTTTTGCGCAATTTTGGCAACGCCTGTAGAAGGCGCGACACGGGAGCCTTTTGACACTCCCAAGCCCATGATTCAATCCGTGCCTTGGGATGTTTCCAAGTTTCGAAAGCCTTCCATGTCCATCCTCATCCTCATTCCTGCAAGGCTTGCCTCGACCCGTCTTCCGGGCAAGCCGCTTGCCGACATCGCGGGTCGCCCGATGATCGTGCGCGTCGCCGAGCGGGCCTCCGCCGCAGGGCTCGGCCGTGTCGTCGTCGCCACGGACACGCTGGAAATCAAGGCCCGCGTCGAGGCGGCGGGCTTCGAGGCGGTGATGACGCGCGAAGATCATCAGTCCGGGTCCGACCGCATCTTCGAGGCGCTCGAAGCCGTCGACCCGCGGGGCGAAGTGGAGACGATCGTCAACCTCCAGGGCGATTTGCCGACCATCGAGCCGGAGGCGGTGCGTCAGGTGCTCGCACCCTTCGAGGATCCCCGTTGCGACATCGCGACGCTCGCCGTCGAAATCTCAGGTGACGCCGACCGGATCAATCCGAACATCGTGAAGCTCGTCGGCTCGCCGATCACGCAGAGGCGACTGCGCGCGCTCTACTTCACGCGAGCGACCGCTCCCTGGGGAGAGGGGCCGCACTACCACCATGTCGGGCTCTATGCGTATCGGCGCGAGGCGCTCGCCCGATTCGTGGCGCTCGCTCCCTCGACGCTCGAGGTTCGCGAGCGCCTGGAGCAGCTTAGGGCGCTCGAGGCCGGCATGCGGATCGACGCCGAACTGGTCGACACGGTGCCCCTCGGCGTCGACGCGCCGGATGATCTGGAAAAAGCGCGGGCGATGTACGGGCAGCCCGCAAAGGATGCCGAGCCATGACCACGCCTGCGACCCACCCGATCACCAACCGCATTTCGTTTCAGGGCGAAGCCGGCGCCAATTCCGACACCGCATGCCGCAACATGTTCGCCGGCATGGTGCCGCTGCCCTGCCCCTCCTTCGAGGATGCCTTCGCGGCGGTGAAGTCGGGAGAGGCGGATCTTGCGATGATCCCGATCGAGAACTCGATCGCCGGCCGCGTGGCCGACATCCACCATCTCTTGCCGATCTCGGGCCTCAAGATCGTCGGCGAATACTTCCTGCCGATCCGCTTCCAGCTCATGGTGCTGCCGGGTGTCGGCCTTGCCGAGGTGAAGACCGTCCACAGCCACATCCATGCGCTCGGCCAGTGCCGCGACATCATCCGCGCCAACGGCTGGAAGCCGATGGTCGCCGGCGACACCGCGGGCGCTGCGCGCATCGTCTCGGAGGCAGGCGACCGCTCGATGGCGGCGCTGGCTCCGCGCCTTGCCGCCGAGCTCTACGGCCTCGACATCCTGAAGGAGAACGTCGAGGACGCCGCGCACAACATGACGCGCTTCGTCGTCCTTTCGCGCCCGGGCCCGGAGGACAGCGCCCTCTGGATCCCCCGCATGGAGACGGTCGGCCAGATCAGCCGCGATGTCGTGACCACGTTCGTCTTCCGCGTCCGCAACCTTCCGGCCGCGCTCTACAAGGCGCTTGGCGGCTTTGCGACCAACGGCGTCAACATGACGAAGCTCGAGAGCTACCAGATCGGCGGGAGCTTCTCGGCCACGCAGTTCTATGCCGACATCGAGGGCCACCCGCACGATCCTGCCGCTGCCCGCGCCTTGCACGAGCTGCGGTTCTTCTCGGCCGAGGTCGAGATCTTCGGCGTCTACCGCGCCGCCGAGAACCGCCAGGAGATGCTGGCCGCGGCGGAATAGGGGCCGGTCAGTCGGTCATCTCGACGAAGGCCCGCACGAGATGATGCGCGATGGCAAAAGTCTTGGGCGCCGTGAGGCCATCGGGATGGCGCTCCTCGATCATGGCGGCCACCTCGTCGCGGTCGAACCAGCGGCAGGCTTCGAGCTCGGCTGCATCGAAGACGATGTCGGTGCTGGTCGCAAGACCGACGCAGCCGATCATGAGCGAGCCCGGAAAGGGCCAGGGCTGCGAAGCGAAATAGTCGACGCGGCCGACCGTGACGCCCGCCTCCTCCAGCGTCTCGCGGCGCACGGCCGCCTCCAGGGTCTCGCCGGGCTCGATGAAGCCGGCAAGGCACGACCACATCCGTTCCGGAAATCGCGGCGAGCGGCCGAGGATCGTCCTGCCGTTTCCGTCGTGGATGAGCATGATCGACACGGGATCGGTGCGCGGGAACTGAACGTCGCCGCAGGAGGGGCAGCGGCGACGGTAGCCGGCGGCATCGGACAGCGTGGCAGCGCCGCAGCGGCCGCAGAAGGCCGAGCGCGCGTGCCAGTTGAGAAGATGCTCGGCCTGTCCGAGCTCCCCCTCTGTCTCGGTGTCGAGGGCGCCGCTCATCGCAAGACCCCTGAGGCCCTCCGCGACGAAACCGGATGCCTCGTCCGGCATCGTGACGGCCCTTGCCGCGAGCCGAGGCGAACCGTCCGTCCGGCGCCCGAGCAGCACCGCCTGCGTCGTGTCGAAATGCGCGGTCACGGCCGCCGGCCCGAAGGCAAGGCTCGGTCGACCCTCGCCATCAAGACTAGGTTGCGTCAGCCACCGCCCGTCCGCCATCAGATAGAGACCGGCCCGGTCATCGGCGAGCGCTTCGGCGAGCGTTGCTTCCGTCCGGTTCTCGCCGTCTCGGTCGAGCCGGCTGCCGGCAAAGCCCATCGCGCGGTCGAGAGGCGTTGAGAAAGAGAACTCCGGCCGGCTCACGATGCGAGTGTCCGCTCGCGCAGCCGGTCTGCGAAGGCACGTCCGTCATTGTCCATGTATCGCTTGGCTCCGCCGACGCCCCAGACCGGCCCCGGCCAGTTCGTGTCTCCTCCAAAGCGCGCGACGACGTGGACATGGAGCATCGGAACGACGTTGCCGAGCGTGCCGATGTTGAGTTTGTCGGCGCCCGTCTCCGTCTTCAGCGCCTTCGCGACGAGAGACGTCTCGAAGGTCAGCATGGTCTGGTCGAGCGGCGTCAGGTCGTGGAACTCGGTAATGCCGGGCCGCTTCGGCACGAGGACCAGCCAGGGCCAGCGGCTGTCGTTCATCAGCCGGAGGTCGCAGAGGCCGAGGAAAGCCACTGGCAGCGTGTCGCGAGCAAGCCTTTGGTCGAGTTCGAAATCGGGCATTCTGATCCTGTTCGAAGAAGCGGGCGCGTCGTCGTCTAACCTAGGCGCGCCCTTGCATTTTGTGAGGGGACAGGCGATATCACGGCCGGGAGGTTGGTGGTGGACGAGCCACTCGCCAACCGGGTCAGGTCCGGAAGGAAGCAGCCCCAACGAGCAAGGCACGGGTCATCGTGCCAGCCTCCCACCCTCTTGTCGCATGTCCGCTGCTATATCGTCTCCGGTCGAATGTTTCATCCTTCGAAGAGAGTGCCATCGGGCTGTGGAGCGATCGGGATCAGCGGCGCGGGTTCTGTTCTCGGAGTGCCTTCCGACCGAGGGTTCGGCATGAATGTCGGATCGAGAATGTCTTTGGGGTCCTTTTTGCCCTGGCATGATAACTCTCGCCGATGAGCGACCGTCCGAATCCGCCCACGACGCTTCCCGATGCCGCCCGCCCCGCGGCCTACCGTGTTTTGGCCCGAAAATACCGCCCGGCAAGCTTCGACGACCTGATCGGCCAGGAGCCGATGGTGAGGACGCTGACCAACGCGTTCGAGACCGGCCGCATCGCGCAGGCCTGGATGCTGACGGGCGTTCGCGGTGTCGGCAAGACGACGACGGCCCGCATTCTCGCCCGCGCCCTTAACTACGAGACGGCCGAAATCCGCGAGCCGACGATCCACATGCGCGAGGCGGGGGTCCACGATCAGGCGATCATGGAGGGTCGACATGTCGACGTCGTCGAGATGGACGCTGCCTCTCACACCGGCATCGACGACATCCGCGAGATCATCGCGCAGGTGCGCTATCGCCCGGTGTCGGCGCGCTACAAGGTCTACATCATCGACGAGGTCCACATGCTCTCCAACCAGGCCTTCAATGGCCTATTGAAGACGCTTGAGGAGCCGCCCGAGCACGTGAAGTTCGTCTTCGCGACGACGGAGATCCGAAAGGTCCCGATCACCGTCCTGTCGCGCTGCCAGCGCTTCGATCTCAGAAGGGTCGATTCGGCGACCCTCATCGGGCATCTCAGAAAGATCGCGAAGGCCGAGGACGTGGCGACCGACGACGAGGCGCTGCGCCTCATCGCGCGCGCCGCGGAAGGATCGGTGCGCGATGCACTGTCCCTCACCGATCAGGCGATCTCGCACGGGGCGGGGGTCGTCGGAGCTGCCGCCGTCCGCGACATGCTGGGCCTTGCCGACCGCGGCCGCGTCATCGACCTTTTCGAGCACCTGATGGCCGGCAATGCGGCGGCGGCGCTGGCGGAACTGCGCGAGCAGTATGACGGCGGCGCCGATCCGGTCGTCGTGCTCTCGGACCTTGCGGACTTCACCCATCTCGTGACGACGCTGCGCTTCGTGCCGGAATCCGCCGATGACGCGTCCCTGTCGCCGGACGAAGCCTCGCGCGGCCTGGACCTCTCCAAGAAGCTCTCGGTCAGAACCCTCTCGCAGGTCTGGCAGATGCTCCTGAAGGCGATCGAGGAGGCGCGCGCGGCCGCCTCGCCAAGGCAGGCGGCCGAAATGGCGCTGATCCGCATTGCCCATGCGGCCGACCTTCCCTCTCCCGGCGATCTCGCGCGTCTCGTGCGCTCCGGCGGCGACCTTTCCGAGGAGGCACCGCCTCTTCCGCCCGCGCCGTCCAGTGCGCGGGAGGGCGTCGGGACGTCCTCCGGCTCGCTTGCCCACGCGATAACTGCGATGCCCGAGAGCCTCCCCCAAGCATCTCCCCCCGCTGCGCCGCGTCTCTCCATCGCCGCGCGCAGCGATCAGGATCGCCGTCCGGCCCCGCTCGTGCAAACTCCAGGGCCCGCTACGGCGTCTGAGCCGAGGATCGACTCGATCGAGGACCTCCTCGCGCTTGCCGAGGAGAAGCGTGACTCGCTGATGCGCGTCTCGCTGCGCCGCTACATCCGGCCGGTGAAGATCGAGCAGGGGCGAATCGAGATCGCTCTCACCGACGGCGCGCCGCGATCGCTGCCGGGCGATCTCCAACGCCGCCTCCTCGATTGGACGGGCCGCCGCTGGATCGTGACGATTTCGAGCGCTGCAGGCGCGCCGACGATCGAGGAGGCCGCTGAGGCGCGCCGCAACGCGCTCGTCACCGATGCCGCCGCCGACCCCGACGTCGCCGCGATCCTCGACATGATCCCCGGTGCTAAGATCGTCGAGGTGCGCCTGCGCGGCGATCTCGCGCTTGCCGCCGATGCCCAGGCCGCCGCTCTTGCTCGAGGAAATGCTATTGCCGAAGGAGAGGTGGGGAGCAATCTTCCGTCTGACCCTTCCCTCGACTCCGCCTTTGAATCCGATGACGACGACGAGCTCTGAGGAGACTGACGCCATGAAAGACCTGATGGGCATGATGAAGCAGGCGAAGGCCATGCAGGAGAAGATGCAGAGCCTCCAGCAGGAGATCGCCGACATCACCGCGACCGGCCAGTCCGGCGCAGGTTTGGTAAAGGTTACGCTGAACGGGCGGACCGAACTGACGGCCCTCGCGATCGACCCCTCGCTCGTCAATCCCGCCGAGAAAGACATCCTCGAGGATCTCGTGATCGCCGCCCATGCCGATGCCAAGGCAAAGCTCGAGGTTATCGTGCAGGGGAAGACGCAGGCGCTGACCGACGGACTGCAACTCCCGGGCGGAATGAAGTTCCCATTTTCCTGACAGGCCGGCTCCCGACAGTCCGGCCCCCGACCGCCGGCTCCTGAGCTACCTCCCGCAGTGGCGTCGCCGGGTCGGCTCCGATCGGCAAGCCGTTCCCTCGCCCCGGCGTCTCTTGCGATTGGGGGACGCGCTCGTTCCGGCAGATCCTATACCCATGGCAAAGCCCATCGCCGGTCCCGAGATCGAGCGCCTCATTCAGCTTCTGGCGAAGCTTCCCGGCCTCGGCCCCCGCTCGGCGCGCCGAGCCACGCTCCATCTCGTCAAGCGCAAGGAGCAGCTTCTCGGGCCGCTCGCCGCCGCCATGGCCGAGGCGCTGGAGCGCGTCCTCGTCTGCTCGGTCTGCGGCAACATCGACACGTCCGATCCCTGCACCCTCTGCCGCGACCATGCCCGCGACCAGTCGCTCGTCGTCGTCGTCGAGGATGTCTCCGATCTCTGGGCGCTGGAACGAGCGAAGGCGCTGAACGCGGCCTACCACGTGCTCGGCGGTGTCCTGTCGCCGCTCGACGGCGTCGGGCCGGAGGATCTCACCATCCGCCAGCTCGTCAGCCGCGTCGGGTCGGGTACGGTGCGCGAGGTCATCCTCGCCGTGAACGCGACGGTGGAGGGGCAGACGACGGCCCACTACCTGACGGACCAGCTCGCGGGCTTCGAGGTGAAGATCACGCGCCTCGCCCACGGCGTCCCCGTGGGTGGCGAACTCGACTATCTCGACGAGGGCACCCTCTCGGCGGCGATGCGGGCGCGCACGCCGTTCTGATCATCTTCGGACGCCTATTGCGGCGTGCCGCCGAAACCGGATTCCGTCCGCGCCGCCTTTGATATAGGCACAAGAGCCGTCCCATACGCTCCGAGAGGACCCGCCATGACGCTCGCCAGCCTCCTCGCCTACTGCGCCGCCCTCGCCATCGCGGCGGGCATTCCGGGCCCGGGCGTCGTCGCGCTCGTCGCGCGCGCCCTCGGCTCGGGCTTTCATCATGGTCTGGCCTTTCTCGCCGGCCTCGTCCTCGGCGATCTCGTCTATCTCACGGCTGCCTGCTTCGGCCTCGCGATGCTGGCGGAAGCGTTCGGCGAGGTCTTCGTCGTCATCCGCTATGGCGCGGCCGCCTATCTCGCCTACCTCGCCTGGAAGCTCTGGCGATCGGCGGGACAGACGGCGCACATCGAGGCGATGGCCGCAGAGCACATGGCGTCGAGCTTCTCGGCCGGCTTCATGATCACTCTGTCGAACCCGAAGACCATCTTCTTCTATCTCGCGCTCCTGCCGACGCTGCTCGATCTCTCCGCCGTGTCGACTGCCGATTTCGGTCTGCTCGTGGCGGCGACCGCGTTCGTCCTCTTCATCGTGCTGACGCCCTATGCCGCGCTCGCCTCCAGAGATCGGA
>JACMIV010000302.1 GCA_014380965.1 Rhizobiaceae bacterium
CGTCCCACCGAGACCGCGCGGATGAACGCGCGGTCCGTCGGCAACGGCCGTGAACCATCAAGCGACGTGGTAGACGAAGCGGCCCTCCTCGACGTCCACCTTTGCGGAGGTGATTTCGGTCTTCTCCAGCGCGCGGTTGAGGATCCGGCGGGCAAGGTCAGGCAGGAGCGTGTTGGTGATGATGTTGTCGATCATGCGCCCGCCGGAATCGGGGTCGGCGCATTGGGTGACGATGTGGTCGACGACCGCTCCGGAATAATCGAACCTCGCGTCGTGATTGTCGGCGATGCGCTTCTTGATGCGGCCGAGCTGGAGATGGACGATGCCGGCGAGCATCGAGGGAGACAGCGGGAAATAGGGGATCGTCACGAGGCGCCCGAGGAGAGCCGGTGGGAAGACGCGCAGGAGATCGGGTTTCAGGAGCGCGTTCAGCATCTCCGGGTCCGGTTCGGTCGCGCCCTGTTCGGCCATCTTCATGATCACCTCGGTGCCGACATTCGAGGTGAGGATGATGAGCGTGTTCTTGAAATCGATGGCACGGCCGTTGCCGTCCTCCATGATGCCCTTGTCGAACACCTGGAAGAACAGCTCGTGGACGTCGGGATGGGCCTTCTCCACCTCGTCGAGAAGGACGACGCTGTAGGGCTTGCGGCGGACGGCTTCGGTGAGGCGACCACCCTCGCCGTAGCCGACATAGCCGGGAGGCGCGCCTTTCAGGAGCGAGACCGTGTGCGCTTCCTGGTACTCCGACAGGTTGATGGTGATGATGTTCTGGTCGCCGCCGTAAAGACTCTCGGCGAGCGCCAGCGCCGTCTCGGTCTTGCCGACGCCGGAGGGCCCGCACAGCATGAAGACGCCGATCGGCTTGTTCGGATTGTCGAGTTTTGCCCGGTTGGTCTCGATGCGCTTGGAGATCATCTTCAGACCGTGGCTCTGCCCGACGACGCGCCGGTTGAGGATTTCCGGCAGGCGCAGGATGGTCTCGACCTCGTCGCGGACCATGCGGCCGACCGGAATGCCGGTCCAGTCGGAGAGGACGGAAGCGACCGACTGCTCGTCGACATGGGCGTAGATCATGCGCTTTTCCGCGTCGATCTCTCCGAGCGTGCCGACTCGGGCGGCAAGATCCTCGCGCAAGGACGGCGACGTGGCCTCTGCCGGCTCGTCTATAGCGGAGAGGCCCGGCGTTTCCTCTGCGCTGCCCGCCGGCGCGACAACGGAGAGCGCAGGCGCGGTGGCCTGATCGCCCGCCGCGCTTTCGGCCGCGATCTTCGTGCGGAGCGCGCGAATTTCGTCGACGATCGCGCGCTCCTTCTCGAACTCGGCCTGTAGCGCTTCGAGCTTCACGCCGGCCTCGGCGATCTCGTTGCGCAGGACCGCGATCCGCGGCTCGTCGGTGCGGCCGATCTCGGCCTCGCGGATCTGCGCGTCGAGTTCCTTCGACCGGGACTCGATGAACACCTTCACGTCTTCGATCTGGGCCGGTGAGGTCGTCTGGCTGATGGCGACGCGGGCGCAGGCCGTGTCGAGAAGGCTGACGGCCTTGTCGGGAAGCTGGCGGGCGGGGATGTAGCGGTGCGACAGCTCGACGGCGGCGACGATCGCCTGATCGGAGATGCGCACGCCGTGGTGCCTTTCCATCGGCCCGAGGATGCCGCGCAGCATGAAGCAGCACGTCTCGACGCTCGGCTCGGCGACGTCGATCGCCTGAAAGCGACGGGTCAGCGCCGGATCCTTCTCGAAATGGCGGCGGTACTCGGCGAAGGTGGTGGCGCCGATGGTGCGCAGCGTGCCGCGTGCGAGCGCAGGCTTCAGGAGGTTGGCGGCGTCGCCCGTGCCTTCCTTGCCGCCGGCGCCGACCAGCGTGTGGGCCTCGTCGATGAAGAGGATGACCGGCGTCGGCGAGGCCTGAACCTCGTCGATGACCGAGCGCAGGCGCTGCTCGAACTCGCCCTTCATCGCCGCGCCCGCCTGCATCAGGCCGATGTCGAGGGCGCAGAGACGAACGCCCTTCAGCGGCGGGGGCACGTCGCCGGAGGCGATGCGCTGGGCGAAGCCCTCGACGACGGCGGTCTTGCCGACGCCGGCCTCGCCGGTCAGGATCGGGTTGTTCTGCCGGCGGCGCATGAGGACGTCGACGATCTGGCGGATCTCGTCGTCGCGACCGACGATCGGGTCCATCCTGCCGCTTCTCGCCTGCTCGGTGAGGTCGATCGAGAATCGGTCGAGCGCCGTCGTGCCGCGGGCGGCGTCGGTTGCCCCATCGCCGGCGCCGGGCGCGCGGGCGGC
>JACMIV010000303.1 GCA_014380965.1 Rhizobiaceae bacterium
ACGATCATCGCGGCGGCCAGTACCGGCGGCGGCTACGACACGCTGGCGCGCACGTGCCAGATGCTGCTGCAGGACCAGGCGCTCGCCTCCAATGTCGAGGTGACGAACGTGCCCGGAGCAGGCGGCACGATCGGCCTCGCGCAGCTCGTCGGCAGCGGCGGGCCGGCCTCGCTGCTGACCGCCGGTCTCGGTATGGTCGGGGCCGTCATCATCAACAAGTCGCCGGTAAGCCTCGCGCAGGCGACGCCCGTGGCGCGGCTCCAGGGCGAATACCAGCCGCTGGTCGTCGCGGCGCAATCGAAGATCAAGTCGCTCGACGATCTCGTGAAGGCTTATGCGGCCGAGCCGGGCGCGGTCTCCTGGGGCGGCTTCGGCCTCGGCAGCCCCGATCATCTCGTCTCGGCGCAGGTGATCAAGGCGACCGGCGGCGACGTGAAGCAGATGAACTACATCGTCGTCGGCGCGGGCTCGGAAATGCTGCCGCTCGTCCTGTCGAACCAGGTGACGGTCGCGACCGGCGGCTACGGCGAATTCGCCGACCTCATCGCGACCGGCAAGCTCCGCGCACTCGGCATCTCCTCGCCCGAGCGTATCCCCGGCATCGACGTACCGACCTTCAAGGAGCAGGGAGTCGACACCGAGCTCGTCAACTGGCGCGGCCTGATGGGCTCGCCGAAGATGGGCGCCGACACTGTCGCCGCCCTCGACGAGGCCTTCGGCGCGATGGCCAAGAGCGAGGCGTGGAACGAGATCTGCCGCAACAAGGGCTGGCAGAACCTCTACATGCCGTCGGCCGAGTTCAAGGCCTTCCTCGATGCCGAACAGACGCGCGTCGGCGGCCTCCTCAAGGAGCTCGGGCTCGCCGCCTGAGTTTTCGAAAAACTGTCGCGCGGCCTCTCGCCCTTCCCACGGACATCTTCGTATAAGCGTTCCCGTGGGCATGGCGGGAGGCGACATGAACGAAGCGATCAGGATCGACGGCAAACGGGCGGCGGCTGGCATCATCGAAAAGGTCAAGGCTGCGGCGCAGCGACTGACGAAAGACACCGGCCTCGTGCCCGGCCTTGCCGTCGTCATCCTCGGCGAGGACCCGGCGAGCCAGGTCTATGTCGGCTCGAAGGCGAGGATGGCCGAGGAGTGCGGCTTCCACTCGGTCAAGCACGTGCTGCCGGCCGATGCTGAAGAGGACGAGCTTCTCGCGCTCGTGGCAGAGCTCAACGGCGACCCCGCGATCCACGGCATTCTCGTCCAGCTTCCGCTGCCCGCGCAGATCGACACGGCGAAGGTCATCCAGGCGATCTCGGCGGAGAAGGACGTCGACGGCTTCCACCTCGTCAATGTCGGCCTCCTCGGCACCGGCGCGATCGACCGGGCCTTCGTGCCCTGCACGCCGGCTGGCTCGATGATCCTCGTCCGGCAGGTTCTCGGCGACGATCTCTCCGGCAGGACGGCCGTCGTCGTCGGCCGCTCGAACATCGTCGGCAAGCCGATGGCGCAGCTTCTCCTTGCCGCCAACGCCACCGTCACCATCGCCCATTCGAGGACGAAGGACCTTGCCGCCGTCTGCCGGACCGCGGACATCCTCGTCGCCGCCGTCGGCCGCCCGGAAATGATCCGCGGCGATTGGGTCAAGGACGGCGCGGTCGTGATCGACGTCGGCATCAACCGCATCGAGGCGCCCGAGAAGGGGGAAGGCAAGACCCGCCTCGTCGGTGACGTCGCCTACGACGAATGCGCAGAGCGGGCCTCGGCGATCACCCCGGTGCCGGGCGGCGTCGGGCCGATGACGATCGCGATGCTGATGGCGAACACGGTGGTGTCGGCCCATCGGGCGGCGGGGGCAGAGGCGCCAGGATTTTAGATTGCGAGCAGTCGCAGATCGAAACGCTCGGCGATGGGTCGAAAATCGCGGTCGTCCTGAACGAGGGCATGTCCGTTCAGAATGCAAAACGTGGCAATGATGAGGTCCACCGTCTTTCGTATCGTGAATCCGTCGCCTCGAAGTACCCGGTAAATCCGAGCGGCTTCGACAGCGACGGGCTCAGACATCATGGGTACGACGGGAAAGGCGCGAAGAACCGTCTCGAGCTGTTTGGAGTGCCGATCGTCGCGTGCGCCCTGAAGCACCTCAAGTAAGACAAGATCGCCGGTGAGAACTTCAGACGGACGATCCAAGCTCCTGAGATATCTCACACTCTGGGTCAGGTCGTTCCGGAAGTGGTTGATCCAGACGGAGGTGTCGACGACGATCACGGGCGGCCGTCAGCGTCTCGCCCCTCGCGCATGGCATCGAGGTCCCCCTCCCAACCGATGCCAGCGGTTTCGGAGATCGCGCGACGCCGGCTGTTGTCGGCGATCAGCCTGCGCAGTGCTTCCTCAACGACCGCTTTTCCCGTGTGGAAACCGGTGCTCGCAATGGCCTCCGCGAGGAGGCCGTCATCGACATCGACGGGAGAACTCATTCAATCAACCTCGGATCACCTTCACACATCCTGTACGAGTCTGCCACATTCCGGCTCCCAAGCCGAACTTCCGATCTTGCCCTCACCCCTCCGCCGGCTCGGCCGGCTTCGGCTCGGCGACCGTCTTCGGCCCGCCCTTCGACACGCCGACCATCGCGGGCCTCAGAACCCGGTCGCCGATCGAATAGCCGTCCTGAACGACCTGGACGACGGTGTTGTTCGCAAGCTCCGGGTTCGGGATCTCGAACATCGCCTGATGGAAGTTCGGGTCGAAGCGCTGGCCCTCGGGCTCGAGACGCTTGACGCCGAACTTTTCGAGGATCGCGAGCAGCCCCCGTTCTGTCAGTTCGACGCCGTCGAGGAGGGTCGTAAGGCCCGAGTCCCCACTCTCGCGTGCATCGGCGGGAACGGCGGCGATGCCGCGGCGCAAATTGTCCATGACGGAGAGCATCTCGCGGGCAAAGCCCGTCACGGCATAGGTCCGGCCGTCCTTCAGTTCGCGCTCGGTGCGGCGTCGCAGATTCTCCATATCGGCCGCAAGGCGCAGCATGCGGTCCTTGAGATCGGCGTTCTCGGCTTCGAGCTCTGCGATTCGGTCGGCCGCGGCGCTGGCGATAAAGGCTTCGGCCTCGTCATGCGAGTAGTCGCCGCGGGCGAAGGGCGACGCCTCGCGCTCGGCGGGATCGCGTCCAACGCTCTGCGCATCGGCAGGCGCTGCCTCGACGGTCTCGTCGGTGTCGAATTCCCGCTTGGTCGTATCGCTCGTCATGTCCCGTTCGTCCTTCGCCCGTTTGCCGTGCCGTCGCTGCCCGCCCTCGCCCGGAGGGTGAAGCGTACCGGCACGTCCGAAACTATCTGCTGTCGCCGCGGCATATCGAATGCGCGGACCTGAAAATCAAGATCGGCGCGCGTCATGGCCGGCGCGCGGCGGCGCCCTGGCCGAGGAGCCGGGAGACGAGACGGGCGGTGTAGTCGACCATCGGCACGATGCGGCGGTAGTTGAGCCGCGTCGGGCCGATGACGCCGACCGCGCCGATCACCTTCTGATCGCCGTCGCTGTAGGGCGCGACGACGAGCGAGGAGCCCGAGAGCGAGAACAGCTTGTTTTCAGAGCCGATGAAGATGCGCACGCCGTTGCCGGTCTCGGCAAGGTCCAGGAGCTCGATGATCGAACTCTTGGTCTCCAGATCGTCGAAGAGAAGGCGCAGGCGTTCGAGGTCCTCGGCCGCCGTGACGTTCTCGAGAAGGTTCGCCCGTCCGCGCACGATGAGCCTCGACGGCTGGCCGGCATCGGCACCCGACCATACTGCGAGACCCTGCTCGACCAGAGCCTGGCTCAACACATCGAGCGCCGTCGCCGTCTCATCCTTCAGCAACTGCATGCGCGCCCGCGCCTCGCCGATCGTGCGTCCGACGACATGGGCGTTGAGGAAGTTCGCCGCCTCGACGATCTGCGAGGCGGTGACGCCCGCGGGCAGGTCGATCACCCGGTTCTCCACGTCGCCGCTTTCGCCGACGAGAACCGCGAGCGCCTTCGTCGGTTCGAGGCGGATGAACTCAATGTGCTTCAGCCTTAGATCGCTCTTGGCCGTCAGCACGAGCCCTGCCCCGCGCGAAAGGCCCGAAAGGAGCTGGCTCGCCTCGGTCAGGAGCGTGTTGAACGAGCGCGCGTCGCCGGTCGCCCGTACCTTCTCCTCGATCGCGTCACGCTCGGCCGGCGGCAGGTCACCGACTTCGAGGAAAGCATCGACGAAGAAACGCAGTCCGAGTTCCGTCGGCATCCGCCCGGCGCTGATGTGCGGCGAGTAGATGAGCCCCAGCGCTTCGAGATCGCTCATGACGTTGCGCACGGACGCGGGAGACAGCGAGGTCGTCAGAAGCTTCGACAGCGCCCGCGAGCCGACGGGCTCGCCGATGTCCAGATAGGACTCGACAATCAGCCGGAATATGTCTCGCGACCGCTCGTCAAGCGGACCGCCAAGGTCTGCGATCGGCAGCCGGAAATCATTCATCAAGTGCAGTACTCCTTGGCATGTCCTGCACTATAGGGTGTTGCCGAACGAGGACCAAGCTTATGCTTCTCCTGCGGCTCGAAGGCACCTCGCGCGACCGATGTCGGATTTGGTGAGGCCGCCAGAACCGGAATTCTTTTGCGCCCTCACCCGCTCGTGGTTAAAAGCCCGTGCGAACCAGAAGCCGGCGATGCGCCGCGTTCACACCTTCGATGACAGGACACTCACCATGCGGCCTTCCAAACGCGCGAACGACGAGCTGCGCGCCGTCTCGCTCGAACGCGGCGTCTCCCTCCATGCGGAGGGGTCCTGCCTCGTGAAGTTCGGCAACACGCATGTCCTTTGCCTGGCAAGCCTCGAGGAGCGCGTGCCGCCCTTCCTCAAGAACACCGGCAAGGGCTGGGTCACGGCCGAGTACGGGATGTTGCCGCGCGCCACGGGCGAGCGCATGCGGCGGGAGGCGTCGAGCGGCAAGCAGTCCGGCCGCACGCAGGAGATCCAGCGTCTCATCGGCCGCTCGATGCGCGCCATCGTCGATCTCGAAGCGCTGGGCGAGCGGCAGATCACCATCGACTGCGACGTGATACAGGCCGACGGCGGGACGCGCACGGCCGGTATCACCGGCGCGTTCGTGGCGCTCCACGACTGCCTCGCCTGGATGGAGACGCGCGGGATGATCGTGAAGTCGAAGGTCCTGAAGGACCATATCGCGGCCATTTCCTGCGGCATCTACAAGGGCGAGCCGGTGCTCGACCTCGACTATCTCGAAGACTCCGCCGCCGACACCGACGCCAATTTCGTGATGACCGGACGCGGCGGGATCGTCGAGATCCAGGGCACCGCCGAAAAAGAGCCCTTCAGCGAGGCTGAGCTTGCAAGCCTCATGGGCCTTGCCAAGGCCGGCATCGCCGATCTCGTCGAGAAGCAGCGGCAGGCGGTCGCCTGAGGAGCGGAGGAGGAACCATGACCCGCAGGATCGACGGACGGCGGCTTCTTGTCGCCAGCCATAACAAGGGCAAGATCCGCGAGCTCGAGTTCCTTCTCGGCGGGCTCGAGATCGAGCTCGTCACCGCCGGCGAACTCGGCTTGCCGGAGCCGGATGAAACCGGAACGACCTTCGTGGAGAATGCCCGCATCAAGGCGTTGGCCTCCGCGACGGCGGCAGGTGAGGTCGCGCTCGCCGACGATTCCGGTCTCTGCGTCGAAGCGCTCGGCGGCGAGCCGGGCGTCTACACGGCGGACTGGGCGGGACCGTCGCGCGACTGGGACATGGCGATGCGGCTCGTCGAGGAGAAGCTGCAGCAAAAGGGTGCGACCACGCCCGACCGGCGCCGCGCGACCTTCGTCTCGCTGCTCTGCCTCGCCTGGCCTGACGGGCACACGCAGGAATATCTCGGCGAACGGGCGGGCACGCTCGTCTGGCCCGGCCGCAAGAGCGAGATCGCCTATGGCTACGATCCCGTCTTCATGCCGGAGGGCGAGACACGCACCTATGGCGAGATGAGCGCCGAGGAAAAGCATGGCTCTATCTGGACGGCGCCCGGTCCGCTCTCCCACCGGGCGCGGTCCGTCCAGGCGCTCGTCGCCGACGCCTTTCCGGAGGGCGTCCGGCCAATGCAACGTGACGAAGGCCGCGCGCGATGAGTGCGGCCTCATGACTGTTCTGGTGAAGCCTGCGCCCGGTGGCGGTGCCAGCATCCTGCGCGCGTTTGCGCCGGTCTCCCGCGAGCCCGGCTTCGGCGTCTACGTGCATTGGCCGTTCTGCGCGGCGAAGTGCCCCTATTGCGACTTCAACAGCCATGTTCGCCATCACGCGATCGACCAGGACCGCTACGTCGCAGCCTTCGTGCGCGAGATCGGCGAGATGGCGAAGCGCTCGGCGGGCCAGCGTGTCACCTCGATCTTCCTCGGCGGCGGCACCCCGTCCCTGATGAGACCGGAGACGGTGGACGCCATCCTGTCGGAGATCGCTCGCCGGTGGACGGTCGACGGCGAGGCGGAAATCACGATGGAGGCCAATCCTTCAAGCGTCGAGGCGGATCGCTTTCGCGGCTATCGCGCCGCCGGCGTCAATCGCGTCTCCCTCGGCGTCCAGGCCTTGAACGACCGCGACCTCAAATTTCTCGGCCGCCTGCACAACGTCGATCAGGCGCGTCAGGCGATCGGGCTTGCGCGCGCGATCTTTCCGCGTCTGTCCTTCGACCTCATCTATGCCCGGCCCGGCCAGACAGTCGAGGCCTGGGAGGCGGAGCTTGACGAGGCGATCGATCTCGCCGCCGATCACCTGTCGCTCTACCAGTTGACGATCGAGGAGGGAACGCCCTTCCACGCGCTGCGCAAGGCCGGCAAGCTGCCCGTGCCCGACGGCGAGCTCTCCGCGGCGCTCTACGAAGCGACGCAGATTCTGACCGCGGCGCGCGGCCTTCCGGCCTACGAGATTTCCAACCACGCCGTGCCCGGCGCAGAGTCGCGGCACAATCTCACGTATTGGCGCTACGGCCCCTATGCCGGCGTCGGCCCCGGCGCACACGGGCGGCTCATGGGGCCGGACGGGCGACACGCGATCGCGACGGAACGCCATCCCGAGACCTGGCTGAAAATGGTCGAGGACTGGGATTGTGGCATCGTCACAGACGATCTCCTCGCCCCGTCGGAAGAGGCGGACGAACTGCTCCTGATGGGCCTTCGCCTGACCGAGGGCATCGATCTTTCGCGCTGGCGCCGCCTCACCGGGCGCGACATCGACCCCGTCAGAGAGGCGGACCTCAGGGCCCACGGAATGGTCGAGCGGCTCGGGCCGGATCGCATCCGCGCGACGCCGGCCGGCATGCTCGTGCTCGACGCAGTCGTCGCCGATCTCTGCTAACCCTGAGAGATGACCGACACCGACACCGACCCCAATCCCGACCACGGCGCCGACGAGCCGAGCGACGAGACCCGCGGCTTTCGCATCCGCGACCATGCTTTCGCCGGGCGTCGTCCGGAGCCCGGCCTCTATCTCGTCGCGACGCCCATCGGACATCTCGGCGACATCACGCTGCGGGCGCTCGAGATCATCGCCGGAGCCGACCGTCTTGCCTGCGAGGACACTCGGGTGACGGCGGTGCTGCTCTCGCGCTACGGGATCAAGCGGCGGATGATCGCCTATCACGAGCACAACGCGGAAATCTCCGGCGCGGGGCTTCTTTCGGCGCTCGAGGCGGGGGAAAGCGTTGCGCTCGTCTCGGATGCCGGCACCCCGCTCGTTTCCGATCCGGGCTTCCGGCTGGTCGGTCAGGCGATCGAGCGCGGCATTCCGGTGATACCGGTTCCCGGAGCGTCCGCAGTACTCGCGGCGCTTCTCGCCTCGGGACTTCCCTCCGACGCCTTCTTCTTTGCCGGCTTCCTACCGCAGAAGAAGGGCGCCAGACGGGCGCGGCTTGAGGAAGTCTCCCGCATTCCCGGCACCCTCGTCTTCTTTGAGGCGCCGCACAGGATATCGGACAGCCTCGCCGACATGACTGCCGTCTTCGGCGACGATCGGCTCGGAGCTGTGGCGCGCGAGATCACCAAGACGTTCGAGACGATCTATCGCGGCACGCTCGCCTCTTTGTCCCGCAGCTTCGGGGAGATGGAGCGGGTGCGCGGCGAGATCGTCGTCTGCATCGCTCCGCCCGCCCCTGTCGACTCGGCCAGCACTGAGGATGCCGACGCGATCCTCACCGGGCTGCTGGCAGAGATGAAGCCGGCGAAGGCCGCGCAGGAGGCTGCCCGCCTCACCGGCCTCTCCCGTCGCGACCTTTACGCGCGTGCGCTCGAACTGAAGATGCGAACGTGACGCGCGATGCGCCGGCTGGCGCGGGAAAGGACGAGCGGCGGCAGCGGTTTGCGAGGGGCCACCGCGGCGAGCGTCTCGCCGCCTGGGTCCTACGCCTCAAGGGCTACCGCATTCTCGCCGTCCGCTACAAAACCCGGCTCGGCGAGATCGACCTCGTCGCCCGCAAGCGGGATCTGATCGCCATCGTCGAGGTCAAGGCCCGGCCGAGCCTTGCAGAGGCGATGCACGCCGTCGGGCCTGCCGCCCAGCGGCGCATCGAACGTGCGGCCGATCTCTGGCTCGCCACCCAGCGCGACCACGCCCGTCTCTCCTTGCGCTTTGACATCATCGCCGTGCTGCCGCGGCGATGGCCGGTGCATTTGAAGGATGCGTGGCAGGGGCGGTAGGCGTCACGGGTCGTTCCGGGGATCGAAGATGCGCACGCCGGTCGGCTCGAGATCGCGCACGTTCCGGGTCATGACGGCGAGGTCGTGGCGCAGTGCGGTCGCGGCGATGAGGCTGTCCGCCGGCGCCGCCTGCAGCTCTTTCCGGCGTGCTGCTGCAGTCAATTCTCCCCAAACACGCGCCGTTTCGAGATCGATCGCAGGCGTCTGCGCGTGAAGTCCGGTCTCCAGCCGCGACAGCGAGTCCTCCAATTCGGACCGTCTTCTCCCCGCGGGGAGAAGGCAGGCGCCCTTACGGATTTGACAGAAGCTGATCACGCTGACGAACAGAGCGCCGTCGTCCAGTGCGTCGACAGCTGCCTCGACCTTCTCACTTCCTTCACGCAACCGGATTTCCAAGAGTCCGCAGGTGTCGAGGATGACACCCGCCATCAGCCCTCGCCGCCGAAATCGATTTCGCGCGAAGGCGAACGATCGCGCGACAGATCCAATCCCTCCACAGAGGGACCATTGAACAGGAGATCCTTAAGGCTGGAGCGCCTCGACACGAGCCGCTCGTCGTCTCCGGCATCGACTACGACGACCACGTCGTCCGCCCGCACGATCTTCTGCGGGCCTTCCCGGAGCGCCTTGTCGATAACGTCGCCGAGATGATCCTGCGCGTCCTTCGTCCGCCCAGCCATGCGTGCGCCTCTAGTGAGTTCCCAGTCGGCGCGATCGTATCACGAAACCGTCCCGGCGCGTTCGCCGACCGGCGATTGCCAGCGCGCAGCATCCCCGCTACCTCCGGCGGAAACGCAAAGCCGAGGAGCACCCCATGGCCCTTACCGTCGCTGTCCAGATGGATCATGTCTCGTCGATCTCGATCAAGGGCGATTCGACCTTCGCGCTGTCGTTGGAAGCGCAGCGGCGTGGGCACTCGCTCTGGCACTACACGCCCGACCGCCTGTCCATGCGCGACGGGCGCGCGACGGCGCGCGCCGAGCGGATGGTACTGCGCGAGGAAGAGGGCAACCACTTCGCCCTCGGGCCGCAGGAGAAGATCGATCTCGCCGAGACGGACGTCGTGTTGCTGCGCCAGGACCCGCCGTTCGACATGGCCTACATCACCTCGACGCACATCCTCGAGCGCGTTCACCCGAAGACGCTCGTCGTCAACGACCCCGCCTCCGTGCGCAATGCGCCGGAGAAGATATTCGTCACCGAGTTTCCCGACCTCATGCCGGAGACGCTGATCACCAAGGACCCCGTCGAGGTCGCGGCCTTCCGCGCAGAGTTCGGCGAGATCGTCATGAAGCCGCTCTACGGAAACGGCGGCGCCGGCGTCTTCCATATCACCCGGGAGGATCGCAACCTCACGTCTTTCATGGAGACTTTCGCGCTCCTCTTCCGCGAACCCTTCATCGTGCAGCGCTACCTCAAGGATGTGCGCAAGGGCGACAAGCGGATCATCCTCGTCGATGGAAAGTTCGCAGGCGCGATCAACCGCGTGCCGTCGGAGACCGACGCCCGCTCGAACATGCATGTCGGCGGCCGGGCGGAGGCAACCGAGCTCACCGAGCGCGAGCGCGAGATCTGCGAGCGGATTGGGCCGGCGCTGAAAGAGCGCGGGCTGCTTTTCGTCGGCATCGACGTGATCGGCGACTACATGACCGAGATCAACGTGACCTCGCCGACCGGAATCCGCGAGGTGAAGCGTTTTGGCGGAGCCGACATCGCGAGCCTCCTCTGGGACGCCATCGAGACGAAGGTTTCCGCGACGCGCTGAGCACGTGCATCATTCATCTCGTCAACGCTTAACCCGAGAAAACCGTTCTCACCGATTCGGCTGGCGTTGTTCCGCTCCCGTTCTTGTTTTATTCGCTAAGTCGCGATAGCGTTTCCCGTATGGCGAGTCCTTCAGGTTGCATTCGTGCTGGCTGGAGAGAGCTTAGGGAAGCGGCGCATGGTGTCTCGGGTCAAGACGGTGGCGTTTCAGGGGGTCGAGGCAATCCCTATCGACGTCCAGGTGATGATCGCGCCGGGCAAGATGGGCATGCAGATCGTCGGCCTTGCGGATAAGGCTGTCGCCGAGAGCCGCGAGCGGGTGCAGGCCGCGCTTCATGCCTCTGGCCTCTCGATGCCGCCGAAGAAGGTGACGATCAATCTCGCTCCCGCCGATCTTCCGAAGGAGGGCTCGCACTACGATTTGCCGATCGCCCTTGGCCTCATGGCGGCGCTCGGCGCGATCCCGTCGGATGCGCTCGCTGGCTATGTCGTCCTTGGCGAGCTTTCGCTCGACGGCATGATCGCCTCGGTGGCAGGCGTTCTTCCAGCAGCCATGGGCGCCAATGCGATCGGTCTCGGACTGATATGTCCGGCGGAATGCGGGTCGGAAGCGGCCTGGGCGAGCGCGGAGATGCCGATCGTCGCGCCGCGCAGCCTCATCCAGATCGCCAATCATTTCCGCGGCACTCAGGTTCTTTCGCGTCCCGAGCCGGCGATCCGGGCAGCGCCCGAGCACGTGGGGGACCTCTCGGAGATCAAGGGCCAGATCGTCGCCAAGCGGGCGCTGGAGATCGCGGCCGCCGGAAACCACAACCTACTGATGAGTGGCCCGCCCGGTTCGGGCAAGTCGATGCTGGCACAGCGCCTGCCGTCGATCCTGCCGGCGCTCAGCCCACGCGAACTCCTGGAGGTCTCGATGATCGCCTCCATCGCCGGCGAACTCGCGGGGGGCAAGCTCTCGGACCGGCGGCCCTTCCGGGCGCCGCATCATTCGGCATCGATGGCGGCGATGGTCGGCGGGGGCATCCGCGCGCGACCGGGCGAGGTCTCGCTGGCGCACCGGGGCGTGCTTTTTCTGGACGAGTTTCCCGAGTTCTCGCCCGTGGTTCTCGATTCGCTGCGACAGCCGCTCGAAGGCGGGGAATGCGTCATCGCCCGAGCCAACCACCGCGTGACCTATCCCGCACGGTTTCAGCTCGTCGCGGCGATGAACCCCTGCCGCTGCGGGATGGCGGGCGAGCCCGGGCATTCCTGCGCCCGCGGTCCACGCTGCCAGGCCGACTATCAGGCGCGTGTTTCGGGGCCACTCCTCGACCGCATCGATCTTCGGGTCGATGTGCCGGCCGTCACCGCCTTCGACCTCATCCGCCCCGCACCGGCCGAAAGTTCAGCGACGGTCAAGGCTCGCGTCGTGGCCGCCCGGGCGATACAGGCCGAACGCTACGAAGCGCTGGGGCTTTCCGGGACCATGCTGAACGCCCAATGCTCGGCGGCGCTGATCGAAACGGTGGCGGCGCCGGACGATGGCGGGGCAAAGCTCCTCAGGGACGCGGCCGAGCAGATGAAGTTTTCCGCCCGCGCCTATCACCGCATCCTGAAGGTTGCCCGGACGCTCGCGGATCTCGAAGGCGAGGAAACGGTCCGCCGCGTCCACCTTGCCGAAGCGATCTCCTATCGCATCGCCGGCGAGCGGCAGCGGGCAGCGGCATGACAAGCGTCGACGGACGACGGCGCGCGGGTAGACGCAAAAGACCGCCACGACATCTTGCCATGGCGGTCCGGATTTCGAACGGTTACGAGGGCTCGGCGTCAGCCGGAAGTGGCCGCAGAGGCGGCCGGGGCGAGGCGAACGATTTCGCCGTCGTCTTCGGCCAGCACATAGATCGCCCCGTCCGGACCCTGCTTGACGTCGCGGATGCGGGCGCCGAGTTCGAGGCGCTCCTCACCTGTGACGGTCGTGCCGTCGAGAGAGAGCCGCACGAGGTTCTCGGTGGCCAGGCCGCCGACGAAGACGCTGCCTTTCCATGCCGGGACGAGATCCGCCGTATAGAAGTCCATTCCGGCCGCGCCTATCACCGGCGTCCACTGGTGGACGGGCTGCGTGAAGCCCTCGCCCGTCGCCTTGCCTGTACCGACGGGCGTGCCGTTGTAGTTGACGCCGTAGGAGACCACCGGCCAGCCGTAGTTCTTGCCGGCCTCGACGACGTTGATCTCGTCGCCGCCCTTCGGGCCATGCTCGGAGAACCAGATCGCGCCTGTCTCCGGATGGACCGCGCCGCCCTGGATGTTGCGCTGGCCATAGGACCAGATCTCCGGCAACGCTCCATCCTGCCCGACGAAGGGGTTGCCCTCCGGCACGCTCCCGTCGGCATTGATGCGAACGACCTTGCCGAGATGAGTACCGAGGTCCTGAGCGCCCTCGCGGATGTTCGCATCCGAGCGCTCGCCGAGGCCGATGAAGAGGTGTCCCTCCCCGCCGAAGACGATGCGCGAGCCGAAATGCTTGTTGCCCTCGTAAAGCGGCATCTGGGTGAAGATCGGCTGGAAGGACTCGAGGCCGGAATTGTCGTCGGCCAAGCGTCCGCGCCCGGCGGCCGTCGAGTTGCCGCCCTCGCCGGCCTGCGAGTAGGTGATGTAGACGAAGCGGTTTTCAGCGAAGGTCGGATCGAGCGCGATGTCGAGGAGGCCGCCTTGGCCGCCGGCGTCGATGTCCGGCAGGCCGGTCAGTGGCTCTCCGACGGTGCCGTCGGCGGCCACCATGCGGATCGTCCCGGCCTTTTCGGTCACGATCAGCGATCCGTCGGGAAGAAATTCCATGCCCCACGGAGACTCGAGGCCCTCCGCCATCGTCACGACGCTCAGCGTGCCGGCCTCGCTGTCCATCGTCGTGTCGACTGCGAGGGCAGAGGTGGAGATCATCGCAACGGACGCACCGGCGGCAAGGATCGAGAGGCGCTTGAGGGTCGGTGTTTTCTGGGTGTTGATCATCGTCGAGACCTTTTCTCAGGAGAAACTGCCTCCTAAGGTTGGTCCTGCCGGCAAAACCCCAAGCCGCATGGCGCTTTCGTGATCGTCTTTTGAAGCAAGTCAGGTTCGGATCAGCCGGCGATGCGGTCGAGAATCTCTTTGGCGCCCGGAAGCTTCGCCAGCTGCTGCTGCGGCCTCGGGCCGATCTGCTCGATGATGTGACCCGCGGCGACGGCGCCGAGACGGGCGCTGTCTTCGAGACCGAGCCCGTCCGTGTGACCACGCAGGAAACCGCTGGCGAAAAGATCGCCGGCGCCCGTCGTGTCGAGGAGACGAGCGAGCGCGACGGCCGGGACAGCGACCGTCTCCGCGCCCGAGACGGCGACGCAGCCTTCGTCGCCGCGCGTGACGGCGGCAAGACGGCGCGCGTCCTTCGCGATGCGCCGGATCGCAAGCTCGACGTCGTCCGTCTCGTAGAGGGCGAGCACCTCGCTCTCGTTGGCGAAGACGATGTCGACGGTGCCCGACTGCAGGAGATCCAGGAACTCTTTGCGGTAGCGGTGCACGCAGAAGGCGTCGGACAGCGACATGGCGACCTCGCGGCCGTTCGCATGGGCGATGGACGCAGCCTTGAGGATCGCCTCCTTGGCGCGGGGCGGATCCCAGAGATAGCCCTCGAAGTAAGTGAGCTTCGCGGCCGCGACCAAAGCCTCGTCGATGTCCTCCGGTCCGAGTTCGACGCAGGCGCCGAGATAGGTCGACATCGAGCGCTCGCCGTCGGGCGTCACGAGGATCATCGAGCGCGCGGTGGGCGGCTCGCCTTCCAGAGGCGTTGTCTCGTAACGCACTTTCTGGGCGCGGATGTCGTGGGTGAAGATGGTTCCGAGCTCGTCGTTCGCGACCTTGCCGATATAGGCACCGGTGCCGCCGAGGCTGACGACGCCCGCCACGGTGTTCGCCGCGCTCCCGCCCGAGGTCTCGACGGCCGGGCCCATCGCGTCGTAAAGCTGACGCGCTCTCGCCGTCTCGATCAGCGTCATCCCGCCCTTCTGGACGGCCTGCGCGATCAGGAAATCGTCGTCGGCCTGCGCGATGATGTCGACGATCGCATTGCCGATCGTCAGGACGTCGTACTCGGTCATGGGGTCTCCGGAAAACGTGTCGGCGAACGAGCCCGCCGCCGGCTGCGCCGAGGCGGCTTAACGGGGTCGGCTTTTCGGCCGGCTGCGGGCCACCGCGCCTTAGCCGGACGGCGGCGAAATAGCGAGGCCCATGACGCTGAGGACGTCGACAAGCCGATGGATACGCCGCCGAAGAGCGCACCGACGATGCTCAGCCTGGATCCCCGGCCTCCCCTTTCCGATCCATTGGCCGCAGACGGCACCGGACCTATCTGGGCGATTGGGCCGGCCGAAAAGCAGGGCCGATCCGTACAAAGGAGCGCATGATGATCCTTTCCGCCGCGGGGCAGGCGCTTGGCGAGGTTCTCTCGCCGCCCTTCCGGGCTGCGCTCTGGAAGTCGCTCGGGCTTTCGATCGTGGTCCTCGTAGCCCTGTGGTTCGGCGTCAGCGCCGGCTTCGAGAGCGCGATCCTGCCGTTCCTGACGGACTTCCTGCCAGACATGCCAGCCTGGGTCGATCAGGCAGGAACGTTGGCCGGCTGGGCTGCGGGCCTTGCGCTCGCCGTGCTCCTCGCATTTCTCGTCGGACCCGTCTCGGCCGTCATCGCGGGCCTCTTCCTCGACGACGTGGCTGAGATCGTGGAGCGGGAGAGTTATCCCGCAGTCCGGCGGGGACAGCCGCTGCCGGTCGTGCGGTCGATGATTTTGTCCCTGAAGTTCTTCGGCATTGTCCTGATCGGCAATCTCTTCGCCCTCATGCTGCTCCTGGTTCCAGGCGTGAACCTCGTCGCCTTCTTCGTCGTCAACGGCTATCTTCTCGGGCGCGAGTATTTCGAGTTCGCGGCATTGCGCTACCGGCCGGAGACGGATGCCAAGGCAATGCGCCGGCGACACAAGGGGCGGGTGATGTTCGCAGGGCTTCTCGTCGCGGGGTTCCTCGCCATTCCGGTGCTCAACCTTCTGACGCCGCTCTTCGCCGCTGCCCTGATGGTGCATCTCCACCAGCGTCTCGCCGCACGCGAGGGCGGCATTCCCGTGCTTTCGGAGGCAGGCCTCACGTCTGTCCCGGCGGACGGACGTCCGCCAGTGCCTCGATCGGCACCAGCAGGGCAGGCACATCGCAGGTCTTGACCTCCGCCTTGCAGAGATCGGCGATGATGCAGATCGCGCATTCGGGCTTTCGCGCCTTGCAGACGTAACGCCCGTGCAGGATCAGCCAGTGGTGGGCATGGCGCAGATGGGCGTCTGGAATGATGGCGAGAAGGCCCTTTTCCACCGCGTCCGGAGTCTTGCCGGGGGCGAGGCGCAAGCGATTGCCGATCCGGAAGATGTGGGTGTCGACGGCGAGCGTCTTCTCCCCGAAGGCGGTGTTGAGGACGACGTTCGCGGTCTTGCGCCCGACGCCCGGCAGGGCCTCGAGGGCCGCGCGATCGTGCGGCACCGCTCCGCCATGGGTCTCGACGAGTACCCGGCAAAGCGCCACGACGTTCTTCGCCTTGGTGCGGAAGAGCCCGATGGTGCGGATGTGCTCGCGCACCGCGTCCTCGCCGAGTTCGAGCATCGCGGCGGGCGTCGGCGCGGCGGCGAAGAGCCCGCGCGTCGCCTTGTTGACGCCGACATCGGTCGCCTGTGCGGAGAGAACGACGGCGACGAGCAGCGTGAACGCGTCGGCGAAGTCGAGTTCCGGCTTCGGCTCGGGCCGCTGCATCTCGAACCGGCGAAAGATCTCGGCGATTTCGGCTTTCGCGTAGGGGATGCGTGGCCGGCGGACGGCCGACTTCGCCTTGCCGATTGGGCGGGCGGCCAGGGGGGCGGGGTTGGCAGGGTGCACCGCATGGGACAATGCGTCGCCGGCCTTCGGAGGCCTCGGGGATTTTGCGGGCGGTGCGTTTTCTGCCATGGTCCCGTCATACCTAAGAGGGGCCATGACTGACAACGCGTCATCAGAGTTAAGATCCGGAGAGTTGCAATCCGGAGAGTTCGGCTCTTCCGGGGAGGACACGGCGGATGTGCCGATCTTCCGCGCGCTGCTGGTCCCCTATCGCTCGCTCGGCCGGCGCGGCTTCGTCGCGCTCATGCTCTTCGTCTGCATCGTAAGCCTTGCCACCAGCATCGGCTTCCTCGTCAAGGGCGCTTGGCCGGTGCTCGGCTTCTTCGGCGTCGACATACTGCTCGTCTATGTCGCATTTCGGGCGAGCTACCGCTCGGCGCGGGCGCGCGAGGAGGTATCGGTCTCGCGGACCGACCTCCTCGTGCGAAAGATCTCGGCGAAGGGCGTGGTGCAGGAGGCGCATTTCAACCCATTCTGGGCAAGGTTCTTGGTCGCGCGGCACGAGGAGATCGGCATCACGCGCATGGAGATCGCCGGTCACGGACAGTCGACGGAGATCGGCGGCTTTCTCAACCCGGACGACCGGGAAAGCTTCGCCACGGCCTTCAACCGAGCGCTGCTGACGGCAAAGGGACGTTAGGGACCTTGACGACGGACAAGGCCGGGCAGATCGATCGCAGGATCGGCGAGGCCCCTGGTTCAGAGGGCAGTCTACCGCCTGACGAAGCAGCCGAGGTGTTTCGCCGACTAGAGCGCCGCATGCCCGGCCGCACACCCACGGCCAAGGGACCGAAGGACCAGCCGGACGCCTTCCGGTCGGTGGTCTCCTGCATTCTTTCCGCCCAGAGTCGCGACGCCAACACGGCGCTCGCGACGGATCGGCTATTCGCGCTCGCGACGAGCCCGGATGCAATGTTGGCGCTGCCGGAGGCCGAGATCGCCGCCGCGATCAAGCCTTGCGGCCTCTACAACATGAAGGCCAAGAGCCTCGTGCGGATGTGCCGAGCCCTGATCGAGGAACACGGACGCGTCGTGCCGGACACGCGCGAGGGGCTGATGAGCCTTCCCGGGATCGGCCGCAAGTGCGCCGACATCGTCCTCTCCTTCGTCTTTGATGAAGACGTCATCGCGGTTGACACGCATGTTCACCGAGTCGCCAACCGCATCGGACTGACGCAAGCGAAACTCGCGGATGCGACCGCGATCCAGCTCGAGGCGAGCGCTCCCGATTTTGCGAGAGCGGATGGCCATTTCTGGCTCATCCAGTTCGGCAAGGCGGTCTGCATCGCTCGCCGGCCGAAATGCGAGACGTGTTTCCTGACCGATCTCTGTCGCTTCTACCGCCTGACAGAAGAGCCCTGAAGGCGTCAGCCGTGCAACACGCTCTTCTCGGCAATCGTCGAGTCCGCGTTGAGGCGATAGACGATGGGAACGCCCGTCGCGATCTCCTCGGCGACGATGTCTGCCGGCGACATGCCCTCCAGCGCCATCACGAGCGAGCGCAGCGAGTTGCCGTGGGCAGCGACGATGACGTTGTCACCCGACAGCACCTTCGGAAGGATGCGGTGGATGAAGAAGGGCCAGACGCGCGCGCCGGTGTCCTTCAGGCTCTCGCCGCCGGGAGGCGCCGTGTCGTAGGACCGGCGCCAGATGTGCACCTGCTCCTCGCCCCATTTGGCGCGGGCATCGTCCTTGTTGAGGCCCGAAAGGTCGCCGTAGTCGCGCTCGTTGAGCGCGATGTCGCGGATGGTCGGCACATGGGTCTGGCCGAGTTCCTCGACGATGAGCGCGAGCGTGCGCTGGGCGCGGAAGAGCTC
>JACMIV010000304.1 GCA_014380965.1 Rhizobiaceae bacterium
TCGACGAAGGGGCGGCCCGGATTGCCCTCCCAAGGCAGCTCGCCATGAAGGCCTAGCTGGCCGCTCTGACCGATGGCGCAGATGACGCGGATATCGGCCATGCCGTCGGTTCCTTTTGTAGAGTGAGTGTCGGTGGTCGAGCACGCGCTGTCTGGCAAATCAGTCAAGGAGCGGGAACCAGGAATTATCGATCCTGTAATGGCGGTCGGTGAAGTCGAGCTCGCGGCCGAGAACCTCGGGCTTGACGATCTCGATCATACGGCCCTGCCGCCGGATATGCCCCTCGGTCTCCAGTTGGCGGATGGCGCGATTGACGGAAACCGTCGACAGCCCCACCGCATTGCCGATCAGCTCTTGAGACAAGGGCATCTGGAACCAGGTGGCGCCGGCCCTGCCGGTGATCTTGAGCCGCGCCTTGGTCTGCAGAAAGAAGAGCCCGACACAATCCCGCGCGCTCATCTGGCCCATGGCGCGCAGCCGGTCGATCATCGTGGCCCGTTCGAGCGTCGTGAAGGCGAAGAAGAGAGCGACGAGGCGGGGATGCTCGCGAAAGATCGTCTTCAGCGCTTCTTTCGGAAACGGACAGAGCGAGAGTTCGGTGGCGGCGATGTAGGTGACCGTCGATGTCTCGAACGCGAGCTGGCTCATGCCCAAGACGTCGCCGGGATAGAATATTTCCGCGATCAGGTCGACGCCGCTAGCATTGCTCACATGACCGCAGATCCAGCCGTTCTTGACCACGTAGATATCGGCAATCCGCTCGCCCTGTTCGACCACGATGTCGCGGCGGACATAATGCTCGGTCGACTCTTCCAGCCTGGCGAGAAGCGTGCACTCGGTCGGTGAAAGCTCGATGTAATGCGAGAGCTTCGCCACCAGACAACTGTCGGTCATGATCGGGTGGGCCTTGAGCGAAGGGCGGTCCATTCGGATGTGGTTGGTAATGCAATTCGGCGGGTGAAGGCAATCCCTTTCCCCGTCGCGCCTCATGCGGCCTGCTTCGGCAACCAAAAGCCCTTTGGGAGGTTATACCCACTCTAGAAAACTGATGCTTCGGCTGAACTTAGAAGTATGTCATGATGGAAACGAAATATGCAGCCGCCCCCCGCAATTCGAACGTCGTATCGCTGGCGGAAGTAACCGATGCGCAGATGGTGCCGGCGCTTCTGTCGATCGCGAAGTCGACCCGCGCATTCCTGGCTCTTCTCCTCAGCGAGATCGGTCTTCATCCCGGGCAGGATCAACTTCTGCACCGACTTAAGCGGGATGAGCCGGTCAGTGTTTCGATGCTGGCCGATCAACTCGCGGTGCGACCCTCGACCGTCTCGAAGATGCTGGATCGGCTGATCGAGAAGAGCCTCGTCGAGCGTGCGGCCAACAGCCGCGACGCGCGCCGCACGATGGTGGTGCTGACGCCGCAGGGCGAGGCCGCCAAACGGTTGGTCAAGGTGATCTGGGATCGCCTTGAGGGCGAGCTGACGACTGCGTTGTCGAGAGCCGACGTCGAGAAGCTGGCGGTCGCACTTGATCAGGTGGACGATCTGCTCAGCGTAAAGCTTCGGCGTTTACGCTGAGCCGGCATACCGGATGCCTGGGGCCCGCTTGACGCGGGTCGCCATCCGCGGCCCTCTGGTAATTGTCAGCGCCCAGCCGCCGCCACCGGAGATGTAGTTCCTTGTCTTCGCATCCCATGCCAGCCTATCGACTGCAGTCAGATGGTCTCGACGTCGAAATTCTCGCCGTCGGGGCCTCCGTGCGGTCGATCGCGATGGCGGGCGTCGCCGTCCCGCTCATTCTTGGAGCTCTGGACCGCGACGTCTACGGACCGCGCAACCGGTCCTTTCTGGGCGCGACGGTCGGCCGCCACGCGAACCGCATCGCAGGTGCTCGCTTTGCGCTTGCCGGAGAAGAGCACCGGCTGTCGGTGAACGAGCCTCCGCACCACCTCCACGGAGGTGCGACGGGCCTCTGGGCGAAGACGTGGACCCTTCTCGACCGGGGCGAGCGTCACCTCGTGCTGGGCGTCGTTTCGCCCGATGGGGACGACGGCTATCCCGGCCGGGCGAACGTCGAAGCTCATTTTTCGCTGGAGGAAGCGGGAGCGCTCTCCATCGCCTACCGTGGCACCTGCGACCGGCCGAGCCCGCTGAACATCGCCCCGCACTTCTACTTCAACCTCTCCGGTCGTCCGTCCGCCCGAGACCACGTTTTGACGATCGCTGCCGACGCCTATCTTCCGGTCGACGAGACACTCATTCCGACCGGGGAGATCAGAGACGTCGCCGGCAGTCGCTTCGACTTCAGGGGAGGACGGCGCATCGACGAGGGACCGGCCCTCCTCGACCACTGCTTCTGCCTCGCCGGCGGGCGGACGCTGGAGCCGCGCCCGGTGCTGACGCTGTCCTGCGACACGAGCGAAATTTCCATCGGGCTCGAAACGACGGAGGCCGGCGTTCAGGTCTATGACGGAAGCAGCTTCGACGGCAGCTTTCGCGGCCTCGACGGCACCGCGATCGGCCCGTATGGCGGCATCGCGATCGAGCCGCAGGGCTGGCCGGATGCGCCGAACAGACCGAATTTTCCCTCTCCGATCGTCCATCCCGGCGAAGCTTACATCCACCGGAGCCGTTTCCGCTTCACACGGCCATGAAACGACCGTCATGCCGCCAGTCATCATTGCGCCGAACTTTCGACCGAAAACGCTGAAGGCACGCCGAGAGATGCGGGGCCTCATGGTTCGGAGCCGGCAATGCGTTCGCGGCAAGCGGAGCCCTTCGCACGAGCCGCAGGCCTTGCACTGCGAAGGTGCAGTTCCAAAGCGAGACATCGTAAACCAATTCGTCATTCGATTGCACCATTGAGCGATCGTGGCTCCATGAAATCGCGGACTTCATGCTAGGCAGTGCATCCTTTTGTGCATATGCTAACGGCGTGAGCAGCCGCACAACTCGAAGATCATTTCCCGGTGAAGCAGAGTTCCTTTCCCACCCGACGCGCCGCCTTGAAGCTGGGTGCCGCTGCTGCCGTAATGGCGGGAGCCGGACGCATGGCGCGTGCGCAGCCGGCGCCCGAGGCCGGTCAACCCGCTCCGCCCGAGCAGCCTCCGAGCCGCGATGCGACGTCGGTCGACGACTTCGATTACGAAGCCTTTTCTGCCATGATGCGGCGGCGGTCCGAGACGCCTTATGCAGAGCCTACTCAGCCGCTTCCCGAAGCACTCGCCAACCTTTCCTACGACGAACACCGGTCGATCCGGTTCCGGCCGGACAACGCGCTTTGGCGCCCGGAGCCGTTGAACTACCAGCTTCAGGCGTTCTACCCCGGCGGTCGGTTCCGGGACATGGTGCGCATCTTCATAGGCGATGGCAGGCGGTTCGACCTGCAGAGGTTTTCGGGCGCCGATTTCGAATATCGCGCGCCCCTCGATCCCGGGATCTTTCAAGCCATCGAGCTGCCGGGGGCGGCGGGCTTCAGGCTGCACTATCCGATCGAGCGTCCGGACTATTTCGACGAGGTGTTGACGTTCCTCGGGGCAAGTTACTTTCGAGCTGTGGGCATGGGGACGCGCTATGGCCTCTCGGCCCGTGGGATCGCGATCAACACCGCGACCCAGTCGCCGGAGGAGTTTCCCCGCTTCACCGCCTTCTACATCGTCAAGCCGGCACCCGGCGACGAGACGCTGCGCTTCTTCGCCGAGCTCGACAGCCCAAGCCTCACCGGCGCCTACGCCTTCACGATCACGCCGGGTCCTCAGACCGTGATGGATGTGACCGTACGGCTCTATTTCCGCAACGCGGTCGATCGCCTCGGAGTCGCGCCGCTGACCTCGATGTACACGTTCGGCGAAAACGATCGCAGGGGGCGCGACGATTTCCGTCCGGAGGTCCACGACAATGACGGTCTGGCAATTCATCGCAGCACCGGCGAACGGCTGTGGCGGCCGCTGAAGAATCCAGACGAGCTGGCGTTGTCCTATTTCCAGGAGACTTCGCCGGTCGCCTTCGGCCTGCTCCAGCGCGACCGCGACTTCTCGCATTACGAAGATATCGAGTCGCGCTACGAGATCAGGCCCTCGCTGATGATCGAGCCGCTGGGCGACTGGGGCCGCGGCCTCGTCGAACTCGTCGAGATTCCGACCCGCACGGAGATCAACGACAACATCGTCGCCTTCTGGGTCCCAGAAAAACGCCCGGAGGCCGGCAGCCAGTACGAGTTCCGCTACCGGATGCGGTGGTCGCTGGATGCGCAAGGTCCTGACGGCCTTGCGGTCGTCGCCGGTACCCATGCGGGCGTCGGCGGCAACGCGGCGGACGAGGTGCCTGCCAACACGCGGCGCTTTGCCATCAACTTCTCGGATGGCACGATCGAGCGGCTCCCTTCTGACGCCGTGATCGAGCCGATCGTCGAGGTGCCGGACAATGCCAGGCTGATCCATTCTGCGATGGATCGTCTGCCGGACGGCGGGTGGCGTTTGTCGCTCGAGATCGAGAAGCTCAATTCGGCGCCGGTGGAACTCCGGGCGAAACTTTCCGTGCTGCAACGCATTGTGAGTGAGACGTGGCTATATCAGTGGACGGGGGCCGTATGACCTTTCAACCCGCATCCTTCGAGGAGAAGGCTGTCGCTCGCGCTGTACCGCAGAACGCTGCATCCCCGATGACCGCAGGCAAACTCGTCCGTCGTCCCGATCTTTCGGACGCGGACGTGCTGGCGGCGATCGCCGAGCGGCTTGCATTCGAGGGACGCGATCCGGCTCATGCGCCGGGCGTGCTGAAAGCTGGCCTCGAAGGGCGTCATGTGGCGAAAGCCTTTCTTCGCAAGCTCGTCCTTCCCGCGCCGCGCTCCAACCTGCAGATGCCGATCCAGTCCATCCTCCGCGAGCGGACGGCCGATGCTCGCCCGTCGGCTTGGTCGCGGCTCGTTTCGCTCGGCCGTTGAACAAGGCCGGTCCCATAGTCGACGGGCGTTGACATCGACCGTTACGTTGCTCCGGTTGTGCTGAAAGAGCCTTGCGTTAACAACGATATGCCGTCTATGCGTGCCCAGCTATGCCACATTCTTCAGTTTGGAAAGTCTGCCTGGCCGGTGGCGTGGTTTTGATCGAGTGTGGGTGTTCTCGTTCGCTCGAGCGGCCGAGGTGAGTTGTGTGTTTCTCCGGATGTGGGCTGTGGTTTGATCGCCTTCAGACGTTTTTCCTTCGCGGCCGCGGCCGTCCTCCTTGCGATCCTCGCGGGAGGCCTGTTTGCGATCGTCGTGACGGCGAGTGGTACGAGTCGGCTGCAGGTCCTGCAGGTTTCGCTCCTGACGATCTGCTGCGTGTGGCTGGCCTGGGGTTTCAACACCGCGGTGACCGGTATATTCGCCGGCCTCGGCGAAGGCCGTTCGGTTCCGGTCCTGCCGCCACGCAGCACCAGCCGCACCGCGATCCTCGTCCCCGTCTACAACGAGGAGCCGACCGCCGTCTTCGCTCGCGTCGCCGCGATGATCGAGGGCCTCCGCTCGATCCAGCGTCTGGACACGTTCGATCTCCACGTCCTCAGCGATTCGACCAAAGCCGAATACGTTGAGGCCGAGCGCAAGGCGACCTTCCTGCTCGCCGCCGAGCTCGAGGTCGCGGGGCACCTCTACTATCGCAACCGCACCAAGAACGTCGGACGCAAGGCCGGCAACATTGCCGACTTCGTGACGACAAGCGGCGGCGTCTACGATTACATGCTGGTGCTGGACGCTGACAGCCTGATGCGCCCGCAGACGATCCTCGAAATGGTCGCCCGCATGGACGCTGACACCGAGCTCGGCCTGCTTCAGACGCAGCCGCTCATCATCGGCCGGCGCACGCTGTTCGGCCGTGCGCTGCAGTTTTCCGCGGCGCTGTTCTCGCCCGTCTTCTCGCGCGGCATCGCCGCCCTCCAAGGCCGCGAGGGTCCGTTCTGGGGGCACAACGCCATCATCCGCGTCAGGGCATTCGCCGCCTGCTGCGGCATGCCGACACTGCCGGGCAACCCGCCATTCGGCGGCCATATCCTCAGCCACGACTTCGTCGAGGCGGCGCTGCTTGCGCGGGGCGGCTATAAGGTCCGGCTCGATCCCGACCTCGAAGGCTCCTACGAGGAGGCCCCGTCCAACCTCATCGAATATGCCAAGCGCGACCGTCGCTGGTGTCAGGGCAACCTTCAGCACGGCCGGCTCATCAACGCCCCGCAGCTCAACACCTGGAGCCGCATATCACTCGTTTGCGGCATCATGGCCTATGCGGCCTCGCCGATCTGGCTGATGTTCATCACCGTCTCGCTGCTCGATCCGATCATCGCGGCCGAGCCCAACTATTTCCCGGCCGATTCGCTGTTCCCCGTCTTCCCGACGCCCGAGACCGGCAAGGCGCTGCTGCTCCTGCTCGGCATCTTCCTCCTGCTTCTCCTTCCGAAGACGCTCATCGCCTTCTCCAGCGCCTTCGGGGGCAAGCGGAAGGCCTTCGGCGGCGCGTTGAAGGTGCTGGCGGGCGCGACGGCGGAACTCGCCATGACGAGCGTCCTCGCGCCGATCATGATGATGTTCCAGTCCAAGGCCGTCGGCGAAATCCTGATCGGCGCCGATGGCGGCTGGCCGGCAACGGACCGCGAGGACGGCAAGCTGCCGCTCTTGGATGCCTTCAAGGCAAGCTGGTACATGGTGATCGCTGGAACGGGCCTGCTCGGCTCCACTTTCTTCTATTCGCCCGAGCTTTTCCTGTGGGTCTGTCCGATCGCTGTCCCGCTGATGCTTGCGCCCGTCCTCATCAGCGTCACTGGCAACCCGGCACTCGGCGATGCGGCCCGCCGCATCGGCCTCTTCGCGACGCCTTTCGAGCTCGACCCCGAACCCGTGATCAAGGCGTCGGAAGCATGGCGCCGCCGCCTGGAAGGGATCTCTGCCGGCCATCGCGTCGACACGCGGAAGGCACAGACCTCTGCGCTAACCTCGCAGACCGCCTGAGCAGATTTTGCCCTTTCAGGCAGCGTCACCATGTCTCTCAGGCCGGCCCGCTGTTAGCGCACCGGCCGTTTATTCTTCGAGAGATGCCGCTACTTCATGACGGGCATCGAGAACTCCGCGCCGTTCTTGATGCCCGAGGGCCAGCGGCTCGTGACCGTTTTCGTCCGCGTGTAGAAGCGGAAGGCGTCGGGCCCGTGCTGGTTGAGATCGCCGAAACCGGACGCCTTCCAGCCGCCGAACGTATAGTAGGCGAGCGGCACGGGGATCGGGACGTTGATGCCGACCATGCCGATGTTGATCCGGCTGGCGAAGTCGCGGGCGGCATCGCCGTCGCGCGTGTAGATCGAGACGCCGTTGCCGTACTCGTGGCTCATCGGCAGCGACAGGGCCTCCTCGTAGGTCTTGGCGCGCACGACGGAGAGGACGGGCCCGAAGATCTCGGTCCTGTAGATGTCCATGTCGCGCGTGACGTGATCGAAGAGGCAGGCGCCGACATAGAAGCCGTTCTCGTAGCCCTGCAGCTTGAAGCCGCGCCCGTCGACGACGAGCTTGGCGCCTCCTGCAACGCCCTTTTCGACAAGTCCGAGCACGCGGGTCTTCGCCTCCGCGGTCACGAGCGGGCCGTAGTCGACGTCATTGCCTGCCGTGTAGGGCCCGACCTTCAGCGCCTCGACCTTCGGCGTCAGCACCTCGACGAGGCGGTTGGCGGTCTCCTCGCCGACGGGGACCGCGACCGAGATCGCCATGCAGCGCTCGCCGGCCGCGCCGTAGCCCGCCCCGATCAGCGCGTCCGCAGCCTTCTCGATGTCGGCGTCGGGCATGATGATCATGTGGTTCTTGGCACCACCGAAGCATTGGACGCGCTTGCCGGCCGCGCAGCCGCGCGAGTAGATGTAGTGCGCGATCGGCGTCGAGCCGACGAAGCCGATGGCCTGGATCTCGGGCGCGTCGAGAATCGCGTCGACGGCGCCCTTGTCGCCGTTGACGACGTTGAGGATGCCGGCGGGAAGGCCCGCCTCGATCATCAACTCGGCGAGCATGAGCGGCACCGACGGATCGCGTTCGGACGGCTTCAGGATGAAGGCGTTGCCGCAGGCGATGGCCGGCGCGAACTTCCACATCGGGATCATGGCGGGGAAATTGAAGGGCGTGATGCCGGCGACGACGCCGAGCGGCTGACGCATCGAATAGATGTCGATGCCGGGGCCGACGCCTTCGGAGAACTCGCCTTTCAGAAGATGCGGCGCACCGATGCAGAACTCGGCGACTTCGAGCCCGCGCTGTACGTCGCCCTTGGCGTCCGGGATCGTCTTGCCGTGCTCGCGCGAGAGGGCCTCGGCGAGCTTGTCCATGTCGCGGTTGAGGAGCTCGACGAACTTCATCATGACGCGCGCGCGGCGCTGCGGATTGGTCGCGGCCCATGCCGGCTGCGCGGCGACGGCATCGGCGACCGCGCGGTCGACGAGATCGGTCGTCGCCAGCGGCACCTGCGCTTGAACCTCGCCGGTATTGGGGTCGAACA
>JACMIV010000041.1 GCA_014380965.1 Rhizobiaceae bacterium
GGCAAGGAGGAGGCCGGCCGGCGGCGCGAGCGCTACGGCTTTGTCGGAGCCGAGCGTCCGGGCGAGGGTCCGCTCGTCTGGGTCCATGCGGCAAGCGTCGGCGAGAGCGCGGCGGTGGCGCCTCTCGTGCGCGAGATCGCGGGCGAGGACATCAACATCGTGATGACGACGGGCACGGTCACCTCGGCCGCCCTCGTCCGCGAGCGGCTCGCAGGCTCCGTCGTCCACCAGTACGTCCCGCTCGACCTGAAGCCGTCGGTCTCCCGCTTCCTCGACCATTGGCGGCCGGACGTCGCCATCGTCGCCGAAAGCGAGATCTGGCCGATGACCATGCTGGAACTCGGCCGCCGACGCATTCCGCAGATCCTCGTCAACGCGCGCCTCTCCGACCGCTCGTTCAAGCGCTGGAAGTCGGCGCCGTCGCTGGCCGAGGCGCTCCTCGAGAACCTGTCGCACGTCGTCGCCCAATCCGATGTCGACGGCGAGCGCTATCATCTCCTCGGTGCCCGCGCCGTCACCGTCGCCGGCAACCTCAAGGCCGACACCACCCCGCCGCCCTTCGACCCGATGGCGCTTCAGGATCTGAAGTGCGCGATCGGCGACCGGCCGGTCTGGGCCGCGGTCTCGACCCACCAGGGCGAGGAAGAGATGGCGGCGGACGTCCATCTGGAACTGAAGCTGCGCAACCCGCAGCTCCTCACGATCGTCGTGCCGCGCCATGTCGAGCGATCCGACGCGTTGGAAAAGGCCTTCGCGGCGAAGGGGCTCTCCGTCGTGAGGCGCTCGTCGCGGGTTCCGCCCGACGCTTCGACGGATATCCTCCTCGGCGACACGATGGGCGAGATGGGGCTGTACCTCCGCCTCACCGAGATCGCCTTCGTCGGCCGCTCGCTCTCGGGGCAGGGCGGTCAGAACCCGATCGAGGCGGCGATGCTGGGCACCGCGATCCTGTCCGGCCGCTACGTGCAGAACTTTCGCGACACCTACCAGCGCCTCCTCAAGAACGGGGGCGCGCGGCTCGTGAAGGACAAGGCGGGGCTGACGGGCCTCGTCGGTCAGCTCCTCGACGAGCCGGATCTGCGCCTTCGCATGATGGAGGCGGCTGGAGAGACAGTCGGCGAGATGCGCGGCGCGCTCGCCCGCACGATGCAGGCGCTCGAACCCTTCCTGCATCCCCTGAAGGTCGCGATCAGCCTCGACAGTCGGAGCGGAGACCGGTTCGGGCCGACATCGCCGTGAGCGAGGTTGCCGACCGCCTTCACTGTCCGATATTGTCGCCGGCCGCCGCTTCGTATGGTCACGGCAGCAAAAGCCAGGCTGCATGAGCTTCGGGGAGGCGCCCGGTTTCTGGTGGCGGCCCTCGGGTTGGCAGGCCGCGCTTCTCTCCCCTGCCGCCGCCCTCTACGGCGGAGTGGCAGCCTACCGCCTCGACCACGGCGCGCGCGCAAAGGCGAGCCTTCCGGTGCTCTGCATCGGCAACTTCACGGCAGGCGGGGGCGGCAAGACGCCGACGGCGCTTGCTCTCGGACGAGAGGCCATCGCCATGGGCCTTCGCCCCGGCTTCCTATCCCGTGGCCATGGCGGGACGGCGAAGACGCCGCTGCTCGTCGATCCCGCGCGTCATGACGCGGCGACGGTCGGCGACGAGCCGCTGTTGCTCGCAGGGCTCGCTCCGACCGCCATCGTCGTCGACCGCCAACGCGGGGCGGCGCTTCTCGGGGACGAGGCGGGCTGCGATCTCGTCGTCATGGACGACGGTTTCCAGTCCGCGCGCCTGAGGCCGGATTTCGCGCTGCTCGTGATCGATGCCGTGCGCGGGCTTGGAAACGGCCGCGTCATCCCGGCAGGTCCCTTGCGCGCACCCTTCGAGAGCCAGATCCGCCACGCCGATGCGCTGCTCGTCGTCGGCGATGGGCAAGCGGCGGATTGGGCCGCCCGCCAAGCCGAGACGGCGGGAAAGCCCGTCTTCACCGCCCATCTTCGCCCGCTCGCGCCTGAGCGCCTCGTCGGTCGCCGCTGCCTCGCCTTCGCGGGCATCGCCGATCCCAGCAAGTTCTACCGGACGCTGTCGGCCCTCGGCGCGGACGTCGTGGCGTCACGCGACTTCCCCGACCATCATCCATTTACCGACGACGATCGACGATCGCTGGCTGCTGCGGCGCGTGCCGACAGGCTGACGATGGTGACGACGCGTAAGGACGCGGTGCGGTTCGCGATGTCCGCCGAAGGAGCGGACATGCCCCTCGAGGTCCTCGACGTCGAACTCGTCTTCACGCCGACGGAGGCCGCCGAGACGATCCTCGCAGCGATGCTTGCCTCCTACCGACGTCGGAAATCGGTATAGGTCGTTCAGCCGACCCGGCCGAGCTTGGCTGCGAGCTTCGGGTCCGCCTCGAGCTCGCGCCTCAGCGACACGGCGGCATTGGCGTAGGGTTCCTGGCGCGCGACGCTCCAATAGCGCAGCATGTCGAGCGGGATGTGCTCGTCGGTGACGGCGCAGCGGACGAAGGCGCCGGCTCTCAGGATCTCGAAGTCTCCGTCGAGGTAGCGGAGTCTGGCTTCGCCTGCGCTCTCCATGCGGTTCATCATCGGGGCTGCCTTCACGACGGTTCGGTGACGCTTTTGAGCGCTTGTCCTGTCTCACCATCGAACGGTTGGAGAAGTCAACGATCATGCGGCTCGTTCCGGTGCGGCCGCTTCACCGCCGGCCGAACAGCTTCTCGATGTCGGCGAGCTTCAGCTCGATGAAGGTCGGACGGCCGTGATTGCAGGTGCCAGAACCGGGCGTCGCCTCCATCTTGCGCAGAAGCGCGTTCATTTCCGCCGGCAGGAGCGTTCGCCCGGCGCGCACCGAGCCGTGGCAGGCCATGCGGGCCGCGACATCGTCGATCCGCCGCTCCAGCCCGTCGACGGTCTCGCCCTCGGAGATCTCGTCGCAGAGATCCCTGACGAGCGCCGCGATATCGACCGAGCCGAGGAGCGCCGGCGTGCCGCGAACCGCGACCGCTCCGATGCCGAAGCGTTCGAGTATCAACCCGAAACGCTCGAAGGTCTCCGCATGGTCGGCAAGGCGCCCGACATCGTCCTCGGCAAGATCGACGATCTCCGGCAGGAGAAGAAGCTGAGAGGCGAGCGGCGCGCCGTGGAGCGCGGCCTTCATCGCTTCGTAGACGAGGCGCTCGTGCGCCGCGTGCTGGTCGACGATGACGAGCCCGTCCTGCGTCTCGGCGACGATGAACGCGTCGTGAAGCTGCGCGCGCGCGGCGCCGAGCGGATGGTCGGCCACTTCCGGGGCGGGCTCGGGGTCCGTCATCCGAGCCTGCGGCGCCATGCCGCCGAACGTGGCCGCATGGTTCTGCACCAGGGGGGCGTCGGGAGCGTCGTCGTCCAGGGGTCGGAACGGCGAGCGATCTGCACGGTAGGAGGTCTGCGGCCCCTCGCCGAAGCCGGTCCCGACCTCGCCGGCGCCCCATCCAGACGAGCCGCCAGAAAA
>JACMIV010000305.1 GCA_014380965.1 Rhizobiaceae bacterium
GCCTCGGGCTGGCGGCCAAGCCGGATGGGGCCCTCGTCCTGGGAACCTTCGCGCTGCTGACGGTGATCGATCAGATCCTCAAGCGCACGCTCGGCGAGGCCACGCTGCCCGACCCCACCGGCGGACTTTCCCCCATGGAATCCGGGCCTTGGGGGCTGATCCTTGCCCTTACTTCCGCCTGCCTCGCGGCTCCGGTGGCGGAGGAAATCCTCTACCGCGGGGTGCTTTTCCGCTCGCTCTCCAACCGGCTGCGCGTGCCGGCCGCTGTCGTGTTCTCCTCCGTGATCTTCGCCATCGGTTATGGTCTCCTTAGGAAACGGTCGCTGCCTCCAGCGACGACTGACTTTTCAGGATGTCGATTCCCGGCAGATCGCGGCCCTCGAGCCATTCGAGGAAGGCTCCTCCGGCGGTCGAGAGGTAGGTGAAGTCGTCGGAGACGCCCGCAGCGTTCAGGGCGGCCACCGTGTCGCCGCCGCCGGCAACGGTGACGAGCGTTCCCGACTTGGTGAGGCGCGCGGCGGCTTGCGCCACCGCATTCGTCGCCGCATTGAACGGCTCGATCTCGAAAGCGCCGAGCGGACCGTTCCAGAGCAGCGTCGCGCAGGTCTCGAGCGCGGCGTTGATCGCCTGAACGGTCTTCGGCCCGACGTCGAGGGCCATGGCATCGGCGGGGATAGCGTCGATGCCGACCGTCTCGTTCTCGGCGTTCGCCTTGAACTCGCGGGCGACGACAACGTCGACCGGCAGGTGCAGCTTGCAGCCGGATTCCGCGGCCATCGCCATGACCTTCTCGGCCGTCTCCATCGCATCCGGCTCGTAGAGCGACTTGCCGACGGCATATCCTCGGGCGGCGAGGAACGTGTTCGCCATGCCGCCGCCGATGACGAGATGGTCCATCTTCGGCACCAGGAATTCGAGAACGCCGATCTTGGAGGAAACCTTTGCGCCGCCGACGAGGGCTGCGACAGGCCGCTTCGGCGTATCGAGAGCTGCTCCCAATGCCTTCACCTCGGCCATCAAGGACGGACCGGCATAGGCCGGCAGGATCGTCGCAAGCTGGTAGGTCGAGGCATGCGCCCGGTGGGCGCAGGAGAAGGCGTCGTTGACGTAGATATCTCCAACCACCGACAGGCGGAGCGCAAAGCTCCTGTCGTTCGCCTCCTCGCCAGGATGGAAACGGACATTTTCGAAAACGGCGATCTCGCCGGCCTTCAATTCGCCCGCGAGGCTTTCGGCCACTGCGCCAACGCAATCCGACGCGAACTTCACGGGCCGGCCGAGGATGTCGGCAAGCCGTTCAGCGACCGGTTCCAGGGAATAGACCGGGTTATGCTCGCCGTTCGGGCGGCCGAGATGGCTGAGCACGATCACTTTCGCGCCGCGGTCGGCAAGCGCTGCAACGGTCGGCGCGAAACGCTCGAGGCGCGTCGCGTCGGTGACCTTGCCGTCCTTCATCGGCACGTTGACGTCGGCGCGTATGAGCACGGTCTTGCCCTCGACGTCGACGCCGTCGATGGGGCGCAGGTGCGCGCCGCTCACTTCGCGAGTTCCTTCGCGGTGGCGACGATCGCGTCCGCGGTGATGCCGAAGTGCTCGTAGAGCTTCGGAGCGGGTCCCGACGCGCCGAACGAGGTCATGCCGATGAAGCGGCCGCTCTCGCCGATCCAACGATCCCAGCCGAAGCGGGCGGCCGCCTCGATGGCGATGCGCGGCGCTGTGCCGAGCACGGAGGCGCGGTAGGCGTCGTCCTGTTCGGCGAAGAGCTCCCAGGAAGGCATCGAGACGACGGCCGCGTGGATGCCTTCGGCCTTCAGCTTGTCAGCACCGGCGAGTGCGATCTCGACCTCGGAACCGGTGGCGAGGATCGTCACCTGACGGGTCCCTTCCGCCTCGCGAAGGACATAGGCGCCCTTCCTCGAACGGTTTTCGGCGACGTCGCCGGCCCGCACCGTCGGCAGGTTCTGGCGCGACAGCGACAGGACGGACGGGCGCGAGGTTTCCGTCATCGCGATCTCCCAGGCTTCCGCCGTCTCGATCGCGTCCGCCGGGCGGAAGACGAGGATGTTCGGCGTCGCGCGAAGCATGGCGAGATGCTCGATCGGCTGGTGCGTCGGGCCGTCTTCGCCAAGGCCGATCGAGTCGTGGGTCAGCACGTAGATGACCCGCAGGCCCATCAGCGCCGAGAGGCGGATCGCGCCGCGGGCGTAGTCGGCAAAGACGAGGAAGGTACCGCCGTAGGGGATGAAGCCGCCGTGCAGCGCAAGGCCGTTCATCGCGGCGGCCATGCCGTGCTCGCGAATGCCGTAGTGGATGTATCGGCCCGCGTAGTCACCTGGCGTGACGCTCTTCATGCCCTTGGTGAGCGTGAAGACCGAGTGCGTCAGATCGGCTGAACCGCCGATGGTGATCTCGGTCGCATCGTTGATGACCTGGAGCGTCGCCTCGGAGGACTTGCGAGTGGCGATCTTCGGCTGTTCGTCGGAGAGCTTCCGGCGGAAGGCGGACATGGTCTCCGCGAAGTCGGCTGGAAGCGTCGTGGCATTGGCGGTCTCGAACTCGGCCTTGCGGTTGGAGGCGGCGAGCCGCTCGTCCCATTTGGCGCTCTCCTCCGCACCCTTGGTCGCGACCTCGCGCCAGCCTTTGACGACGGCCTCCGGCAGGACGAAAGGCTCGGAATCCCAGATGAGCTCCTTGCGGGCGATCGCGATCTCCTCGTCGCCGAGCGGCGCGCCGTGCGCCTTTTCGGTGCCGCGGACCTTGGGCGAGCCGTAGCCGATGACGGTCCGGCAAGCGATCATCGCAGGGCGGTCGGAATTCCTCGCCTTGGCGATGGCGTCGCGGATGGCATGCTCGTCGTGTCCATCAATGGCCACCGTCGTCCAGCCGGCGGCCTCGAAGCGCTTGACCTGATCCATCGAGGTCGACAGCGAGGTCCGGCCGTCGATCGAGATCTCGTTGTCGTCCCAGAGGACGATGAGCTTGTTCAGCTTGAGGTGCCCGGCGAGGTCGATCGCTTCGTGGCTGATACCCTCCTGGAGGCAGCCGTCGCCGGCGATGACGTAGGTGTAGTGGTCCACGAGCTGATCGCCGAAGCGCGCATTGGCGAGACGCTCGGCAAGCGCCATGCCGACGGCGGTCGCCAGCCCCTGCCCGAGCGGACCCGTCGTCGTCTCGATGCCGAGCGCGTGGCCGTATTCCGGGTGGCCGGCGGTGCGCGAGCCGATCTGGCGGAAATTCTTGAGCTGGTCGATCCCCATGTCGGAATAGCCGAGGAGGTGGTGGATCGCATAGAGCAGCATCGAGCCGTGGCCGGCGGACAGCACGAAACGGTCGCGGTCGGGCCAGGACGGGTTCGCTGGGTCGATCTTCACGAAATCGCGGAAGAGGACGCTTGCGACGTCCGCCATGCCCATCGGCATGCCGGGATGTCCGGAATTCGCCTTTTGGACGGCGTCCATCGCCAGCGCGCGGATGGCGTTCGCCATGTCGCGCGGGTTCTTGTCTGTCGTGTGATCGGCAGGCTTTGCTGCTTCGGCATGGGACATCGGTAGTGCCTCTCGAATATCAGGACGCGCGGCGCTTGCGCTCGATGAGCTGCAGGATGAGCGGCGTCAGGATCAGTTGCATGGCGAGGCCCATCTTGCCGCCGGGCACGACGATCGAGTTCGGCC
>JACMIV010000306.1 GCA_014380965.1 Rhizobiaceae bacterium
CTTGCCGGCGAGCGCTCCTGCGTCCTCTACTATTTCGGCTATTCCGGCGAGGCCGCGCGCACCGTCGGGCGTCACCGCTGCGCTGTCTCGGCGGGCGAGGGAGGCGCGCTCGTCGTCGAGAAGACGAGTGGCGAACGGCTTCGCGCCGAGCTCCGCCCCCTAACGAGCGAGGTCGCGGCCTTCGTCGGTCGCAGCTACGAGACCGGAGGGAGCGAGACTCGCTACGATGCGGGCAAGCCCGTCAACGCGGGCAATCCCGAACTCGGAAACACCGTCGGCTTCGCAGCAGTGAGCGAGGAGCGCATCGTCCTCGTCTCCTCCCAGCGCCGCCGCTTCGCCGATGAGGGCGATTTCTTCTGGGTGCTCGCGGTCGATCCCAAGTAAACGCGCGGCGCGTCAGGTTCGCCATCGTGACGCAGCGACGCGTCCGCCGTGGCGCTTGCCATGACGCGCGCGAACGGCGATCTTCACGACACGATGCAAAACATTTTCCCCGCCGTGCCCGTGACGTTGTCTCTCTTTACCGAGGCCGCGCCGACGATCGTGCGGGTGATCGACACCGAGACCGCCGGCCAGCGTTTCGAGGACGACGCCGTCCTCGAGATCGGCTCCGTCGATCTCGATCTCGCGACCGGTGCGATCTTCAACCCCATGCAGACGCTCGTCGATCCCGCCGGCGTCGAGATCAACCCGCATGCGCGGCGCGTCCATCAAATTTCCGACGCGATGCTCCTCGGCGCGCCGCCCTTCACCGCCGCAGTCGCGCCGTTTGCAGGAGCGCCTTTCTATGCCGCTCAGAGAGCGGAATTCGACCGGCCGCGCCTTCGTCTGACGGGCCGATGGCTCTGCACCCACAAACTCGCGCTGCGCGCGTTCCCCGACATCAAGGCGCACGGGCTCCAGTCGCTGGTGAAATACGTGCCCCTCGATCTCACCGAGGTCCGGCCGCAGTTCGAGGGCCTCCACCCCCACCGCGCCCTCTACGACGCGCTCTGCACGGCAATCCTGCTGCGCCGCATCGCCGAGGAACTCCTGCCGCGCTGTCAGGACCTCGCCGACTTCCTGGAGCGGGCGGAGAGGGTCTCGAACGAGCCGGCGCTGCTCGCCAAGCTCCGCTTCGGCAAGCACAAGGGCGTACCGCTGCGCGACGTGCCGGCGGACTATCTGGAATGGCTGATCCGCGAGCCCGGCATGGACGCCGATGCCGTCTATTCCGCGCGTCATCACCTGTCCGCCAAGGAGGTGCGCGGTGCGAGGGCTGATCGGACCGTCGCCGCGCACTAAGTTCCGCATGACGTAGCATCCCATCGGACCCTATGCAGCGCTTTGCCGAACTCCTCGACCGCATCGTCCTGACCCCGTCGCGCAACGGCAAGCTGAAGCTTCTTGCCGACTATTTCCGCAGCGTTCCGGACCCGGATCGCGGCCATGCGCTGGCGGCCGTCACGGGTGGGCTCGACATCGCGAGCGTCAAGCCGGCGATGCTCAGGGCGCTGATGGTGAATCGAATGGACGAGGTGCTGTTCGGATACTCCTACGACTATGTCGGCGATCTCGCCGAAACGATCGCCCTCGTCTGGCCCGCACCCCAGGATGGGGCACAGCTCTCCGACGACGCGGCGAGTTTGCGCCGGGACGACGATCTGTCTCTGTCCGAGGTCGTCGAGACGCTGTCGAAGGCATCGCGCGCCGAGGGGCCGAAGCTGGTCGAAGCCTGGCTCGACCGGCTCGACTCCTCTGGTCGCTATGCGCTGTTGAAGCTCGTCACCGGCGGCCTGCGGATCGGCGTCTCGTCCCGGCTCGCCAAGCAGGCGCTGGCCGATGTGGGGGCGAAAGACGTGACGGAGATCGAGGAGCTCTGGCACGGGCTCACGCCGCCGTACCTCACGCTCTTCGCCTGGCTGGAGGGGAGGGCGGAGAAGCCCGCCTCGGCCGCGGCGTCGCCGTTTCGGCCTGTCATGCTGTCCCAGCCGCTGGAGAAGCCGGACTACGGCCGGATCACTCCGGAAGACTACGCGGCCGAATGGAAATGGGACGGCATCCGCGTCCAGGCGACGCGCGAGGCCGGCGTCTGCCGGCTCTATTCGCGCACCGGCGACGACATTTCGGGCTCGTTTCCAGATCTTCTGGAGCGGATGGATTTCGACGGCTCGCTCGACGGCGAGCTGCTGGTCTCGACACCGGGTAAGAAGAGCGGAGGCGAGATCGTCGTCGGAACCTTCTCCGATCTCCAGCAGCGGCTGAACCGAAAGACCGTCGGCACAGCCGTCACGGCCAGGCACCCGGTCTTCCTGCGGGTCTACGATCTTCTCCAGGACGGCGACGAAGACCTTCGCGTTCAGCCCTTCGCCGCACGGCGCGAGCGGCTCTTGCGCTTTCTCGAGACGCTCGATCCGGAGCGCTTCGATCTTTCGCCGATCGTTCCCTTCGAGACCTTCGAGAAGCTTGCCGAGATGCGCGCGGCCCCGCCCCACCCGGTGATCGAAGGGCTGATGCTGAAGCGCTGGGATTCGGCCTATGTGCCCGGCCGCCCGAAGGGGCCCTGGTTCAAGTGGAAGAAAGACCCGCATCTCGTCGACGCCGTGCTGATGTATGCCCAGCGCGGCCACGGCAAGCGGTCGAGCTTCTACTCCGACTACACGTTCGGCGTCTGGACGGGACCGGACGACCAGCCGGAGCTGGTTCCGGTGGGCAAGGCCTATTTCGGCTTCACCGACGAGGAGCTGAAGCAAATCGACAAATATGTCCGCGACAACACGATCGAGCGCTTCGGCCCCGTGCGCTCCGTGCGCGCCGAGCCCGACCACGGGCTGGTCCTCGAAATCGCCTTCGAGGGACTGGCGCGATCGGCGCGCCATAAGTCGGGCGTCGCCATGCGCTTTCCCCGCATCGCCCGCCTTCGCTGGGACAAGCCGGCCATCGAGGCCGACCGCCTGGAAACGCTGCAGGCCATGTTGAAGGCCTGACCGGAGAGCGTCGAGGGCCGGCCGCGCTCGACAATCCGCGCAGGCGTCTTGCGAAGGACACGGTCTCGGACTACCTCGGCGCAAGTCCGACCATCGAGGAGCGCACGTCCCATGTCCGATCGCGTCACGCGTTTTCTCGGCGGCTCGCCCCTGTCGGTGCTGGTGCGCCTCGTGCTGCTCTCGGTCGTCGTCGGGCTCATCCTGTCCTGGCTCGACTGGAGCCCGCGCCAGGTCTTCCTCTGGATCACGGACTTCTTCGAGTGGGTCTGGTACTCGCTCTTCGGCTCGCTCGACCGCGCGCTGGATTACTTCATCCTCGGCGCCGTCATCGTCGTGCCGCTCTTCGTCATCTCTCGCCTGATGAAGATGGGCCGCGGCTGAGAGCGCGGCTTCGAAGAACGGCCCGTCGCATTCAGCGCATCTCCAAGAGCGCATGGTCGAATCCGATTCATCAGGATTACGCCAGCAATTGTCTCGATCGATCAAAAGCATATTGCCTTTCATGAAGATCGGCTGACGTCACCCTCTGTATTTCCCATTGACCTCTTCCGTTTTATTCGCATTCTGACGCAACCAGAAAGCGGAAGATGGGTCTTTTGCATCGCGTCAGCGGCAGGAGACCGTGCTTTCCGCTTCGTACGGGGTGGAAGAGAAAAATGCGCTCAGTAAATCGATACGGGATGATATCCCTGGTGTTCGGCACAGCGGTCGCGGTCTTCTTGGGAGCCGCTTCGATCCGTCCCGGGGAGGCGGCCTGCGGCGATTTTGCCGGCTTTTGGACGAAGTTCCAGGCCGCGGCGAAGGGCGGAGCGGGCCGGCCTTCGGCCCTCGCGCGCACGCCGATCGACCTTCGCGGCGAACTCGACGGCGACGCTGTCGAGACCATCGACGAAGCTGCGTTCGACGAACGTTTCGACGCGTGGCTTGAGATCGATCCGGGTCTGTCCGCCGAGCCGACGACGGCCCGCGCCCTCATTCTGTCGACCTCCGCCGCCAGCGCCGAAGCCGATCTCATGAAGGGCGACGCAGAAGCGCGCGTGGGGCCCTTCACGCTCTCCTGCGAGAGCGGGCGTTGGGCGATTGCCCGCGTCTATGCGGCTGCGGAATAGTAAGCGACGCCAAGCAATCCAAACTTGTCCATCGAAGCCAAGCTTCCATCGGGGGAACGTCGATGTCCATCATTCTGAGGCAGGGTAGCGAAGGCGAGGCGGTCAAGCGCCTCCAGCGGCTTTTGAGAAGCGCCCTCATTCCGCCGCGCGCGATCGACGTCGACGGCGGCTTCGGCCCGGATACCGATGCCGCCGTGCGCAGCTTTCAGCGTCAATGCGCGCTGAAGGTCGATGGCATCGTCGGGCCACAAACCTGGGGCCGCCTCGGGCAGCTCTCCTCGAAAGTGCCCTCGAACAGTGACAATGTCGCCGCTCCGAACGGCCCGACCCCAGGCTCGACCGCCGCGAACACGTCCGGCGGGGCGAATGCGGGCAGCGGGGCTCAGCGCCGGCACTGGATGGAGATCGCTAGGCTCGAACTCGGCGTCTCCGAGCAGTCGGTCGGGAACTCTCACAATGCGCGGATCGTCGAGTATCACGCGACGACGACATTGGCGGCAAGGACCGACGAGGTTGCGTGGTGTGCGTCTTTCGTCAACTGGGTGGTGGAGGAGGGCGGCTACAAGGGCCGCGGCTCTGCGCGGGCGAGGGATTGGCTGACATGGGGTCGCGGTGTGGATAACCCGGAATTCGGCGCCGTCACGGTCATCCAGGCCAAGGCGGGAGGGCTGGATCAGGCGACCGGGTCGAGCTCGGGCTTCCATGTCGCCTTCTACGTCAGCTCGACGGAGGCGTCCCTGCGCCTTCTCGGCGGCAACCAGTCCGATCAGGTGAAGTATTCGAATTTTCTCCTGCGCGGCTACACGGTCCGCGGCTACCGCATGCCGGCCTGACGGGCCGATCGATTTTTGTCACACGAACTCGCGCGCCACCCGATGGAGGATCGTGTGCCGCCGTGCCAAGGCCTCGATGTCCCTGGAATAGCCTCCGCCGATGACGGCTGCGACGGGAATAGCGCGGTCGCGGAAGAAGCCGATCACCTGCCGGTCCCGCTCGGCAAGACCTGAATCGCTGAGCGCAAGCCGGCCGAGCCGGTCATCCTCGTGCGGATCGACGCCGGCATTGTAGAACACGATCTCGGGTCTCGCGCGCTCCAGCGCGGTTTCCAGTGCAAACGGAAGGACGGCGAGATAGGCCGCGTCCCGCGTGCCGTCGGGGAGGGGGATGTCGAGGTCCGAGGGTGGTTTCACGTCGGGATAGTTCTTCGCGGCGTGGATCGATAGCGTGAAGACGCGGGTCTCGCCGGCGAAGATGCGTGCGGTGCCGTCGCCCTGATGGACGTCGCAGTCGAAGACGAGGACGCGGGAGACGAGGCGTTCGGCAAGGAGAACGTGAGCGGCCACGGCGACATCGTTGAAGACCGAGAAGCCCGCTCCCCCATCGCGATGGGCATGATGGCTGCCGCCGGCCGTGTTGCAGGCGAGCCCCGTTGCCAGCGCAAGCCGCGCGGCAAGAACCGTTCCGCCCGTCGCGGAACGCGATCGTAAGGCAACTCTTTCGTCGACGGCAAAGCCGATCGCCTTCTCGATCTCGGGCGACACCTGACGAGTCAGCACAGCGTCGACATAGGCTTCCGAGTGCGCAAGGCCGAGCGACGTGGCGGAAGCAGGTTCCGGCACGACGAATCCGCCGGGAACGAGACCGTCCTCGACGAGGATCCGCGCAAGGCGCGAGAATTTTTCCATGGGAAAACGGTGCCGCGAGTCGAAGAGCGCGTCGAAGGCGGGGTGGTGAACGATCGGAAGGAGAGCCATTCCAAGCGAAGATAGACCGCGATCCGACGGAAGTCAGGTCGCGGCCGGACCGGCCGCCAGAACGCTGTCTGTCGCCCGGTCGCGGATGTCGGCGATATGAGCGATGCCATTGAGGTCCATGTAGTCGCTCATGCCCGAAAGAATCTGCGTCGGGAGGCGCGGACCGGCGTAGACGAGGCCGGTATAGAGCTGGACGAGGTCGGCTCCTGCCTCGATCTTCGCGATGGCGGCCTCCGCCGAATCGACGCCGCCCGCCCCGATCAGCGGAGTAGCCTCGCCGAGCGCGCGCCGGAAGGCGGCGAGGACGAAGGTGGAGCGGCGAAACAGCGGCCGGCCGGAGAGGCCGCCTGCCTCATTGCGATGGGGCGTTGCGGGGCCGACACCGTCGCGCGCGAGCGTGGTGTTCGAGACGATCAGCCCGTCGATCCCGTGAGCCGCAACCGCGCGGGCGATTTCGGCGATGTCCTCGTTGGCAAGATCGGGCGCGACCTTGAGGAAGACCGGCTTGCGCCCGGTGGCCGTCATCGCCGCAAAGCCGTTACGCGCGGCGATGACGGCGGCAAGCAGCCGGTCGAGATCCTCGCCGGTCTGGAGCTTTCGAAGGCCAGGCGTGTTCGGCGAGGAGATGTTGACCGTCAGATAGCTTGCCACCGGCTCGAAGAGGCTGATGCCGTCCACGTAGTCCTTGATCCGGTCGGTCGCATCCTTGTTGGCGCCGATGTTGACGCCGACGATCCCCGGCTTCTTCCGCCGCCTCTCCAACCGCCCGAAGGCTTCCGCATGGCCTTCGTTGTTGAAGCCGAGCCGGTTGACGAGGGCGCCGGCCTCCGGAAGGCGGAAGACCCGCGGCTCCGGATTGCCCTCCTGAGCGACCGGCGTCACCGTTCCCACCTCGGCGAAGCCGAAGCCGAGGCGAAGGACGGCGTCCGGAACTTCGGCATTCTTGTCGTAGCCGGCGGCAAGGCCGAGCGGATTGGGAAAGGAAATGCCCGCGACGATTGTCGAAAGCCGGCGATCGACGGGAACGTCGACCCGCGGAAGAATGCCACGCTTCAAGGCGTCGATCGACAGACGATGAGCGCGTTCGGCATCGAGCTTGAACAGGAGAGGTCGTGCGAGCCCGTAGAGGCTCTTCACCGAATGCTCGCGGGGAAGACGTGGTAGCCGGCCGCGTCTACGGGAAGCGGCTCCATGAAGAGCACCGACTCCATCGAAAGTACCCCATACAGATGGGGGAAGAGCTGGCCTCCGCGCGACGGCTCCCATTTCAGCGCGTCACCGAGGAGAACCGGATCGACGCCCACGAGGAGAAGGTCCTCCTCGCGTGCGAAGTGCCGGCTCGCCGTCTCGCGCACCTGAAGCGCAGTCGAAAAATGAATGTAGCCGTCCGCAAGGTCGACGGGCGCGCCCTCGAACCGGCCTTGCGCCTCGGCGTCGCGCCAGAGCGCGCGGGGAACAATCTTGTAGATCGGGGCAAGGCTCGTCATGGACAACCGAGTTGCCAGAGCGCGGAGAAAACGTCAATCGCGGCATTCTCGCCCGAATTGGATGCGACGACCTCGGAAATAAGGAGCGGCTCCGCTCCACCGTCGCTGAAACGCTGGAAAGAGGCTGCCATGAAGACCGCCATCGCCATTCTGATCCTCGCACTCCTCGGCGGAGCGACGCTCGTCGTCGTCGGTGGCGCCGCCATGGCGCAGAGCATCGTGCCGGGTCCGAACGCGGCTCCCGCAGGTGCGTCCACGCCGTCCGGCCGCTTCGAGATGCAGCCCGTCGAGGGCGGCATCGCACGGCTCGATACGATGACAGGCGAGGTCAGCTTCTGCCGCCTCGAGGCCTCGCGGATGACCTGTCAGCAGAGCGAGGAGGACCGCGAACGCCTCGAAGCCCGCATTCGCGAGCTGTCCGGCCCCGTCGCCGTCGTCCCCGAAGGACGCGTGACGCCATTGGCGCCCCGCGCCGCTCCTCCGGCATCGGACCGGACGGCGGAGGACGAGGAGATCGACCGCGCCATCGACCGCATGAAGCAGGTGTTCCGGGCCTTCCGCGACATCGCGCGGGAGTTCGAGGAAGCTCCCGAGCCGGCCGATCCCAACCGCACCTGATCGCAGGAGCGCAACGTTCGTAAACCTCAGAGCTGCGCGGGTATAAACGTCTCGTTGCTCTCGGTCGGTGCCTGTTCGCCGCAGTGCGCGGCGAGAAAGGCGGTCATCTCCGAGGTCGAGCGCGTCCCGGCCGTCGACGGAAAAGCTTGGAACACGTGGCAGCCCCCGTTGTGCAGCGAGAGCTCCGTGACGTTGCCGGCCGCAAGCCAGCGTTGCGCCATGAAGAGCGTGTCGTCGATGAGAAGGTCGCACGTCCCGCAGGTGAAGAGCGCGGGCGGCAGGCCAGCGAGATCGGCGTAGAGCGGCGACACCTCCGGCGTGCGGAGATCGATGCCTGCCGGTACGAAGCGCTCGACGAAGGCTGCGACGTCCTCGGTATTCAGCACGAGGCGCTCCGGGCCGAAACGCCTGACGCTCGGCGTCATCGCGAGATCGTAGCATCCGGCATTCAGATTGGCCGCCGCGAAGGGGGTCGCGCCATGCCCGTCGCGCAGCCGGACGAGAGTAAGAACGGCGAGATGGGCACCTGCCGATTCGCCGCCGATTGCCAGGAGGCCCGTCGGAAGCGCGCCGTCAGGGTCTGCCATTCGCCCCTCCAGCAGCGCGAGCGCTGCGTCCTCGCAATCGTCCGGCCCCGCCGGGAAGGGGTACTCCGGCGCCAGCCGATAATCGACCGAGGCAACGGCGAGCCCAGTCGCGTCGGTGATGTGGCGCAGGAACGGATCGCCTTCGGCCGCTTCGCCGAAGACCCAGCCACCGCCGTGGAAATGCAGCACCGTTCCCCTGGCGGCTCGGCTCTTCGGCCGGAAGACGCGGACAGGGATGCGGTTCCCGCCGCGTCCGCGGATCCCGATGACGGCGGCGTCGGGATCGCGCGGGGCCGGCGGGAAGATGCCACGTCCCTCCCGCCGCGCTTCCCGGACGGCTTCGAGCGGCACGCTCCAGGGACTGGGCCGTGCCTTTTGCATCGCGGCGATATCGGCATTCATGGCGACGAGCTCGGGCTCGGCAAGGCTTGCCTCGAAACGGGCGGGATCGATGACGAATCGGCCTTCGTGAGCCATGAGTTATCCTTTTTCTGCCGGCACGACCGGGTTTTTCCGTTTCCTCGCGCCGCCGATCATGATCTCAGAGGATGGTTTGCTTGCGGCAAAACCGCAAGAAAGTCCGACGAGCGGTTGACGCTCCCGGCAGGCGGGCACGCGGCGAGAAACAGGAGGAATGCCAAGCCCATGGAGCCGATGCAGTTCATAGAGACGCTTGCGATCCGCACCCGTTCCCGCTCGATGCTCGACATATCGAAATCGTTGCACGAGCGTCTGCAGACCTTCGAGGCGGGAGACGGCCTCCTCACCGTCTTCATTCGGCACACCTCGGCATCCCTGACGATCCAAGAGAACAGCGATCCGGACGTCTGCGCCGATCTTCTCGACGCGCTCGACCGCCTCGCGCCGGCCGGGCCGATCTATCGCCATTCGATCGAGGGGCCGGACGACATGCCGAGCCATATCAAGACGATGCTGACCGAGACGAGCCTTTCGATACCGGTGCTGCGCGGAAGGCTGATGCTGGGGACATGGCAGGCGATCTACGTTCTCGAACATCGCGCGAAGTCTCACACGCGCGAGGTCGTCCTTCACTTTGCCGGCACCCGCGCGCCTGGACCGGGCAAACCTCTCCCGCAGCAGCGCCGGCCGTAGGGATGCACCGCTGCTCCGGCTGGGACAAGAAAGCCTTGCCCCACCGACACGAACGCTGTTCATAGGATGTCATAATGAGCGGATGGCCGGCCGACGACGCGCTGCGCCGTTAAGAAAGCAGCCCGCCGATGCGCTCGTCTGGGAACCGCCCGTGAACCGCACCTTCATCGTCGCCGACGACCATCCGCTGTTTCGCGGGGCCCTGAAAGAGATACTTTCGTCGATCACCGGCGACCACGCGATCGTGGAGGCTGCCGATGTCGACGGCGCTGCGGCGGCCCTCGCAGCCCACCCCGATGCCGATCTCCTGCTTCTCGATCTCAACATGCCGGGAGCCGACGGTTTCGCCGGCCTTGCTCTGATGCGCGCCGAGCATCCGGGCGTTCCCATCGCCATCGTCTCCGGCAGCGAGGACGCGTCTCTGATCCGCCGCGCGCTCGACCTCGGTGCCTCCGGCTATATTCCGAAATCCGCCGGCTTCGAGGAGATCCGCGACGCGGTGGCCCTCCTCCTGTCGGGCGAGGTCTACCTGCCTCCGTCGATCTCGCTCGACGCCGAGGGAGATCCCGAGATCGCCGACCTCATCGAGCGCGTGCGGACCCTCACTCCGCAGCAGACGCGCGTCCTCACGATGCTCGGCAAGGGCCTTCTCAACAAGCAGATCGCCTACGAACTCGGGATCTCGGAAGCCACGATCAAGGCGCATGTCTCGGCCGTCCTCCAGAAGCTCGGGGTCGACAGCCGGACGCAGGCGGTAATCCGCCTGTCGAAGCTCAATCCCTCGCGCGACGACACTCCCCTGACGGCGGCCCGCTAACTCTTCGGCACTGGTGAGCGCGGCGCCTCACGCAAGGCGCTCGGTCGGCTGGACTCGCCGGCTGCCTCCCATTGCAGGGCGGACATCGCCAGTTCGGACAGGTGTCTCAAATCGCCGGCGACGGCGATCATCGTGGCAGCCAGCGTCTGCGCATGCCCGACCGACAGGGCCTCGCGCTCCGTTCGCCCTGCGGCTACCCCGTCTTCGACCCCCTCGCTTGGCCAATCGCCGGAGATCGGAGCCTTGATCGCCGCGATGTGTTGGCCGAACGCCGTGTCGAGATGGCGGGCCGGGTCGACGCCGTTTGCGGAATGGCCTGCAATCGCCGTGAGGATGATGAGGTCCTCGCTGCCGTCCCCGCCTTGTAGCCTGACGAAAGTGGCGTCGAGCTCGATGAAGCGGTTTGCCTTCGTCGGCCAGGCGATCCGCCGCGTAACCCGGCCGGTCCTGGCGAGGAGCGCAGAGGCGAATTCGTCGAGGAGGGTGGACAGCGGCACGTCGCGCGTTCGGCCGTCGAATCCGCAAACGCGGGCGTCGACGAGTTCGCCTGAAGGGATCCACTCCGCGGCAACGCTGGCGATCGTCGCGGCGGGAGAGTGCCCCTCCGGTCGCGATGGTGTTTCGAGCTCGTTCAAATCGCACCGCCTGCAGAACGGGAACAAGTGTCTTATCTCCATCGAAGATGACATCCAGACGATTAAACCTTTGGTAATGCCGGTTCCCGAGATTTGACGGGGTGATTCCAACCGGGCCTCCCTCTATTCCGCCGCCTCGCGGCGTGCCCGGTGCTGCGCCATGGCCGCGCGGAGCGAGGCCGGCTTCAAGGGCTTGGTGAGGACGTCGACGCCGATGCCGCTCGCATGGTCGCGCACCTCCACGGATCGATCGGCCGTGATGAGAATCGCCGGCATGGTCCGGTCGATGCGCCAGCGCAGCAGCGCGATCGTGTCGAGCCCGGTCCCGTCGTCGAGATGGTAGTCGACGAGCGCGATGTCCGGCGGCCGCGTGCCACCGATCTTCAGCGCCTCCTGCATCGATCCGGCGAGCAGTGTCTCGCAGCCCCAGCCCGAAAGTAGCGCGGCCATGCCGTCGCGGATCGAGCCTTCGTTGTCGACGACGAGCACCCGCATCCCGTCGAGCCGAAGCGCCCGATGCACCCGGACGGGTTCCGCCGGCTGAAGCGGCCGGCCGATCGCAAGCCGGATCGGGACGGTGACGCGAAAGCGAGTGCCTCTCCCGTGGATCGAACGGACCTCCACCTTGTGGTCGAGCACTCGGGCGATGCGGTCGACGATCGAGAGCCCCAGCCCAAGCCCCTGCGCGGTGCGCGTTCCTTCGTCGAGCCGGATGAACTCCTGGAAGATCGTCTCCAGCTGGTGGTCCGGGATGCCGATGCCGCTGTCGACGACTTCGATCTCGATCTTCGGCCCGGCGCGGCGGCGGACCCCGACGACCACTTTCCCTTCGCGGGTATACTTCACCGCATTGGAGACGAGGTTCTGGAGAAGGCGGCGGAGGAGATTGCGGTCCGAGCGGACGGTGACGGAGGTCGGCACGAAGGTGAGGCGCACGCCCTTCTCCTCGGCGAGGGGGGCAAGATCGGTGCGGATCTGGAGAAGCAGCGGCTCGAGCGGGAAATCCTCGAGCTTCGACGGCATGCCGCCCGCGTCGAGCCGCGAGATGTCGAGCACTGCGCCGAGAATCGCCTCGACCGATTCCAGCGACGAGGCGATGTTTTCGGCGAGCGCCTTGGCCGGCAGTTTCGCATAGCGCTCCTGAAGCGCTGCGGCATAGAGTTTGGCGGCGTTCAGGGGCTGCAGGATATCGTGGCCTGCGGCAGCGAGAAAGCGCGTCTTGCCGATATTGGCGGCGTCCGCGATCTGCCGTGCGTCGGCGAGCGCCGCATTGACCTTCATGAGCTCCATCGTCCGCTGGCGGACGCGTTCCTCCAAAGTCTCGTTGAGGTCGTGCAGGGCGTAGGCATGCTGCAC
>JACMIV010000307.1 GCA_014380965.1 Rhizobiaceae bacterium
AAATCCCCGCGCGTGGATGGAAGGACATCGCCTGGCGCCTCTGGGCCAAGGTTGGCGAGGATCGCGTCCTGCTGATCGCTGCGGGAGCGACGTTCTATCTGTTGCTGGCCCTGTTTCCGGCGCTGGCCGCCTTCGTTTCGGTCTATGGCTTTGTCGCCGACCCGGCAACGATTGCCGACCACATCTCCTATATCGGCGGGTTGCTGCCGTCCGGAGGCCTCGAAATCATCCAGGGGCAACTCGAAGCGCTGGTTACCCAGAACGAAGATGCGCTCAGCGTCGGATTTCTGACCGGTCTGGCGATTGCGCTGTGGAGCGCCAACAACGGCATCAAGACGCTGTTCGAGGCGATGAACGTCGCTTATGGCGAGCATGAACGCCGCTCCTTCCTGAAGCTCAACCTCGTCGCCTTCGCCTTCACGCTCGGCGCCGTCTTCGTCGCCATTCTTCTCATCGTTTCGGTCGGCGTCGTGCCGGCGATCATGGGCGCTTTTGGCTTGTCGAGCATCACCGACGAACTCATCGCCTCGCTGCGCTGGCCGATCGTGTTCGCCCTCATCGTCATGTCCATCACCATGATCTACCGCTACGGCCCGAGCCGAAATCGGGCGCGCTGGGGCTGGGTCGTGGGGGGCGCGATACTCACCTCGCTGGTCTGGCTCGCAACGTCGATCGCCTTTTCCTGGTATCTCCAGAACTTCGCCAACTACGGCGCGACCTACGGCTCGCTCGGCGCTGTGATCGGCTTCATGATGTGGGTCTGGGTCTCCTCGGTCATCTTCATCGTCGGTGCCGAGATCAACGCCGAGATGGAGCATCAGACCGCGCTCGACACGACGGACGCACCGGAGAAGCCGCTCGGCGAGCGCGGCGCGCGCGTTGCCGACACGATCGGCAAGAGCTCGTCGAAGGGCCGTCCGGCGGAGGTCGAGAAGAAGGGCTTCTTCGCCCGCATCCGGTCCAAAGCGCACAAGGCGAAAGAGGCGGTGTGAGCCGCGCCGCGGTACGCTAACGTTTGAAGACAGCGACGACAGAGAAAGGGGCGCCGACGATCGCAATCGTCTGTAACCCGATGGCTGCGACACGAACCCGTTTCACCATCTTGGCCCTGACCGCTGCCTCCTTTGCGGCAAAGCGCAGTTCGACTTCGCAAATGGCGACATTCGATTGGTGCCGAGTTGCCATCGTCTCGAGGCTCACAGCCAAGATGCCCGTTCGTTGAGCGAAAGCGTCCGCGAAGTGCTCGATCATACTCGCATTCGAAACGCGATGGAGGGACGAACCGGTATCAAGCACATCGTCCTTCGCCCCTGCGGGGAGACGTGCCCGGCAGGGCGACGAGGGGCATGCGGCGCCGAAGATTATTCCAGAGGCATCGAACGCAAGCTGCTGTGAGGGTGCCCGACGTCGACCCTATTCGTCGTCCCCGGCCTGCCCCTCATCCCGCTGCCGCGACCTTCTCCACGCAGGAGAGAAGACGGCAGCGTTCATGCTTGCGTCTCGGCGGAGAAGGCGCGGGCCTTACGACCCGCCCAATCCCCCGATCAGCGCGCCGACTCTACGCCGCCGCCGCCTCGCCCTTCGGCGCGAAGCGTCCGTAGAACGTCTCGCCCTTGGCCGCCATGTCCTTCAACAGCGGCGTCGGCGCGAAGTGGTCACCGTGTTTTGCGGCGAGCTTCTCGCAGAGCGCGACGAAGGCCGTCGTACCCATGCCGTCGATGTAGGAGATCGTCCCGCCCGTGTAGGGCGCAAAGCCCATGCCGAGGATCGAGCCGATGTCGGCCTCGCGCGGATCGGTGACGACGCCCTCCTCCATGGTCCGCGCGGCTTCCAGCGCCATCGTGACGAGGAAACGCTGCTTCAGTTCGGTGAAGTCGATGTCGTTCGCCTTCTGCTGCGGGTAGAGGTCTTTGAGGCCCGTCCAGAGATGCTTTTTCGCGGGCTTGGCGGGATAGTCGTAGAAACCCTTGTTCGATTTCCTGCCCAGCCGGCCCTCGTCGTCCACCATCCTGTTCACGAGCTTGAAGTGCTCGGCGTTCACGGCAGCCTCGCCCGCCTCGCGGATCGTCGCCTTCATGATCTTCTGGGAAAGATCGACTGCTGTCTCGTCGTTGAGCGCGAGCGGGCCGACCGGCATTCCGGCGAACTTCGCCGCATTCTCGATCATCGGCGCGGGCACGCCCTCGATGAGCATGTCGTAGGCCTCCGACATGTAGCGCAGGAAGCAACGGTTGACGTAGAAGCCGCGGGTGTCGTTGACGACGATCGGCGTCTTCTTGATCGCCCGGACGAAGTCGAGCGCGACGGCGAGCGCCTTGTCTTGCGTGTTCTTCGCAAGGATCACCTCGGTCAGCATCATCTTGTCGACGGGCGAGAAGAAGTGGATGCCGATGAAGCGCGACTGGTCCGGAAAGGCCTCGGCGAGGAGGCCGATCGGGATCGTCGACGTGTTGGAGGCGAAGATCGCGCCCTCCTTCATGACGGCCGCGCATTTCTTCGTCACGTCCGCCTTCACGTCACGATCCTCGAAGACGGCCTCGACGATGAGGTCGGCATCGGACAGCGCGGCATAGTCGGAGGTGGCGGTGATGCGGCGGAGCAGTGCCTCGGCCTCCTCCTTCGTCGCGCGGCCCTGGCCGACGAGCTTGCTGATCAGGCCCTCGCTGTGCGCCTTGCCCTTGTCGGCCGCTTCCTGGTCGCGGTCGATGAGGACGATGTTCAGTCCCGCCTTCGCCGAGACATAGGCGATGCCGGCGCCCATGAAGCCGGCGCCGATGATGCCGACGGTCTTGATCTCTTGCGCCGGGACGTTTCTCGGGCGCCGGGCGCCCTTGTTCAGCTCCTGGAGCGAGACGAAGAGCGAGCGGATCATCATCGCCGCCTCGGTCGTCTGCAGAACGTTGGCGAACCAGCGCTGCTCGACCTTCAGCGCCGCATCGATCGGCAGGAGCAGGCCCTCGTAGACGCATTTCACGATGGCTCTGGCGCCGGGATAGTTGTCGTTCGTCTCCTTGCGATAGAGCGAGGCGACGGCGGGCCAAAGCTGGGCGCCGGCTGCGGAGTAGACGAGGCCGGAGGGCAGCTTGAAGCCCTTCTGGTCCCAAGGCTTCACCGGCGACAAGCCCGCCTTCAGCATCTCCTTGGCCTTGGCGACGAGCTCATCCTGCGGAACGACCTCGTCGATCAGCTTCATGCCCTTGGCCTTGGCGGCGGACAGCGTCTCGCCCTTGAGGAGCATCTGCAGCGCCGCCTGCGTATCGGCGAGGCGCGGAACGCGCTGCGTTCCCCCGGCGCCCGGGAAGATGCCGACCTTGACCTCGGGAAGCCCCATCTTGGCGCTCGTCGCGGCGACGCGGCCGTGGCAGGCGAGGGCGAGCTCGAAGCCGCCGCCCATGCAGGTGCCGTTGATGGCGCAGACATAGGGTTTGCCGGAGGTTTCGAGCTTCCGGTAGATCCAGGACATCCGCCCCGCGCGATCGAACAGTTCCTGTACGGCGCCGTCGTGATCGGTCTTCTTGCGCGCCTCGAACTGCTCGAACATCCCGTTCAGCATCTTGAGATCGGCGCCGCCGGTGAAGGTGCCGTCCTTGCCCGAGGTGATGACGACGCCCTTGACCGCCGCATCGCCCGCGAACGTTCCGATCATCGCGTCGAGTTCGTCCATCACCTCTTCGGTGAAGACGTTCATCGAACGGTCCTTCATGTCCCACGTAACCAGCGCGATGCCGTCGGCATCCGTCTCGATTGTGAAATTCGTCGTGCTCATCTGCCTCTCCCGTAAGTCCGCGTACACTTGGAATAGTTGGCCGCGAAAACAATTACCGCCCCCCAGCGGGGCTATTTGCTGCCGGAACTCTGCATGTTGTCGTTTTGGAAAGACGTCCGACTTAACGTCTCGCTCGGTGAGGCGGGATGTAAAGGTTCTAAGACGTGGCCAAGGCTTGTGAAGGATGCCGCTCGGGCGGCGAACTCGATTTTGGTTTCTCGATGGCCTTCCAGCCTATCTACGACATCGGCGCCGAACGCGTGTGGGGCTACGAGGCGCTCATCCGCGGTCTGGCCGGTGAGGGCGCCTACTCGGTGCTGTCGAAGGTGACGCCCGAAAAGAAATACCTGTTCGACCAATCCTGCCGGGTGAAGGCTATCGAACTCGCCTCGCGCCTCTTCCCGAAGGAGGCGTCGCTCCAGCTTTCGATCAACTTCATGCCGAACGCTGTCTACGAGCCCGCGGCGTGCCTGCGTGCGACGCTCACGGCAGCCCGAAAGTCCGATTTTCCGCAGACCTCGATCATGTTCGAGTTCACCGAGGACGAGGAGATTGTGGACACCGACCATCTCCAGAAGATCATCACGGAATATCGCCGCCAGGGTTTCATCACGGCGATCGACGACTTCGGCGCGGGCTTTGCGGGCCTCGGCCTCCTCGCGGACTTTCAGCCCGACCTCGTGAAGATCGACATGAAGCTCGTTCGGGGCGTCGACACCAGCCATGCCCGACGCTCGATCGTCGCGGGGATCCTCTCGATCGCCCGCGACCTCGGCATCACGCTCCTCGCCGAGGGCGTCGAAACGGAGGCAGAATTCCGTGCTCTGAGAGACGCCGGCATCGCGCTTTTCCAGGGCTACTATTTTGCGCGCCCTGAATTCGAGGCGCTCCCGCCGTTGACGCCCGATGCGGCGAACGCTGTCAGGCTCGGGCAGCGCATCGCCGCCTGAGCCCGCGCCTGCCATCCGCCGCATCGAGCCTGCGAAAGCCATCCGACCCTCACACCCTCTCGATGATCGTCGCGGTGCCCATGCCCGCGCCGATGCAGAGCGTCACGAGCGCGGTCGTCTTGTTCGTGCGCTCCAGCTCGTCGAGCACCGTGCCGAGGATCATCGCACCGGTGGCGCCGAGCGGGTGGCCCATGGCGATGGCGCCGCCGTTGACGTTGATCTTGCCGTGGTCGATGTCGAAAGCCTGCATGTAGCGAAGCACGACCGCGGCAAAGGCCTCGTTGAGCTCGAAGAGGTCGATGTCGGCAAGCGTCATGCCCGCACGCGCAAGCAACTTCTCGGTGACGTCCACCGGGCCGGTCAGCATTAGCGCCGGCTCGGAGCCGACATTGGCGAAGGCCTTGATGCGTGCCCGCGGCGCCTTTCCGAGGATCGCGCCGCCTTCCTTGGAGCCCATCAGGATGCCGGCCGCGCCGTCGACGATGCCCGACGAGTTGCCGGCATGGTGGACGTACTTGACCTCCTCGATCTCGGGATGGGCCTGGATCGCGACGGCGGAGTAGCCGCCCATCTCGCCCGGCATCTGGAAAGAGGCGTTGAGGGAGCCCAGCGACTGCATGTCGGTCGAGGGCCGCATGTGCTCGTCCTTGGCAAGGATCACGAGGCCGTTCTGGTCCTTGACCGGCACGACCGACTTCTCGAAGCGCCCTTCCGCCCAGGAGGCCGCCGCCCGCTTCTGGCTCTCGACGGCATAGGCGTCGACGTCGTCGCGCGTGAAGCCGTATTTCGTCGCGATGAGATCGGCCGAGACGCCCTGCGGCATGAAATAGGATGGGATGCCGACGTTCGGGTCCATGAACCATGCGCCGCCCGACATGCCCATGCCGACGCGCGACATCGATTCTACGCCGCCGGCGATCACGAGGTCGTCCGAGCCGAAGGCGATCTTGCCGGCGGCAAGGTTCACGGCATCGAGGCCGGAGGCGCAAAAGCGCGAGATCTGGATGCCGGGCGCCTTGAAGTCGTAGCCGGCCTCGAAGGCGGAGGCGCGCGGGATGACCGCACCGGCCTCGCCTACCGGGTCGACGCAGCCGTAGATGATGTCGTCGACCTTTGCCGTGTCCATGCCGTTGCGGTCGCGCAGCGCTTCCAGCACTTTCGCGCCGAGCCGGACGGCCGGCACCTCGTGCAGCGCGCCGTCCTTCTTGCCGCGGCCGCGGGGCGTGCGCACGTGATCGTAGATGTAGGCTTCGGTCATCGTTGACCCTCCCAATGCTGATTGGATTTCCGCGATCTCAGGCGGCGGCATTTCGGCTCAGGCGGCCTCGACGACACGGCGCAGCCGGCGGCCGAGGATCGTCAAGGCGTTCTCCAGTTCGGCGATCTCGTGGGCCGCATCCGGATCGAGCAGCGCTTCGGCCTTCCACGGCTTCAGGCCGGCAAGGCGCGAGAACTCTTCACGCGACATGTTGGACTGCCGAAACGAGTCCACGAAGGCAATCTTGAGGATGTCGTCGAGGTAAGGGCTGACCATGTCTTCGCCGATTGCCTTGACCTCGGGCGGCGCCCGCCCGTTGGCGAGATAGCCGCGGAGGGCAAGGCCGAGAGCCTCGCTCGCCGATCGGAGCGCATCCGCGCGATCCTCGCCGAAGGTGATCGCTATGGGACCATCCGGAAATGTAGCGTTCACGCATCCGTCCGGATCGTCCGTCAAGACGGCGAGATAGCGGCAGTCATGCATGACCATCCTCCAGTCCGAGCTGCTTGCGGATCGATCGCTTCATGAGTGGCGTGAGTTCGCCGCTCTGGATCGTGGTGAAGCGCTGGCCGACTTGCGCCCGATAATGGCTACCCTTACCCCGATCTTCGAGGATTCTGAATTCCAGGCCACGACGCCGCGCTTCGCCCCGCACTCCCGAAGGAAATGCCTCGCACTTCACTCCAACGATCCCCAGAGAGCCTCAGAACGCGTCCGCGCTCATCGCCATCATCGTGTCCGAGCCCGTCTCGATCCGCGCCAGATGCGCCGCCGTCTCGGGCATGACGCGCTCCATGAAGAAGCGCGCCGTCACGAGCTTGGCCTCCAGGAACTCCGTGTGCCCGTTGGCGCCGGCAGCGATCTTCTCCTGCGCCACCTTCGCCATCCGGCCCCACATGTAGCCCAATGCCACGAGACCGAACATGTGCATGTAGTCGGTGGACGCGGCGCCGGCATTGTCGGGCTTCATCATGGCGTTCTGCATCAGCCACATCGTGGCCTGCTGCAGGTCCTTCGAGCCCTTGTGGATGCCCTTGGTGAAAGGCGCCATCTTCTCGTCGTTCCGGTGCTCCTCACAGAAGGCGCCGACCTCGGCGAAGAAGGCCTGGACGGCGCGGCCGCCGTTCAGCGCGAGCTTGCGGCCGACGAGATCGAGTGCCTGGATGCCGTTGGCGCCTTCATAGATCTGAGCGATGCGCGCGTCGCGCACGAACTGCTCCATGCCCCATTCGGCGACATAGCCGTGGCCGCCATAGACCTGCTGCGCCATCACCGCGTTGTCGAAGCCCTTGTCGGTGAGGACGCCCTTGATGATCGGGGTCATCAGGCCCATCCAGTCGTCGGCGGCCTGGCGCTCCTTCTCGTCGTCGGCGACGTGGGAAAGATCGCCCTTCAGCGCGGTCCAGAGCACCAGCGCCCGGCCGGCCTCGTTGATCGAGCGGATGGTGAGGAGGATGCGGCGGATGTCCGGGTGGACGATGATCGGGTCCGCCTTCTTGTCCGGCGCCTTCGCTCCGGAGAGCGAGCGGCCCTGGATACGGTCCTTCGCGTAGACGACGGCGTTCTGGTAGGCGATCTCCGAGATCGCGAGCCCCTGGATTCCGACGCCGAGGCGCGCCTCGTTCATCATCGTGAACATGGCCCGTAGGCCCTTGTCCTTCTCGCCGATGAGATAGCCGGTCGCCTCGTCGTAGTTCATGACGCAGGTGGCGTTGCCGTGGATGCCCATCTTTTCCTCGATCGAGCCACAGGAGACGCCGTTGCGCGTTCCCGGCTTGCCGCTTTCGTCGAGGACGAATTTCGGCACGATGAAGAGGGAGATGCCCTTCACGCCCTCGGGCGAGCCCTCGACGCGGGCGAGCACCAGATGGATGATGTTCTCGGAGAGGTCGTGCTCGCCGGCGGAAATGAAGATCTTCTGGCCGGAAATCTTGTAGCTGCCGTCCGCCTGCGGAGCAGCCTTGCTGCGCAGAAGCCCGAGATCGGTGCCGCAATGAGGCTCCGTCAGGTTCATGGTGCCGGTCCAGATCCCGTCGATCATGTTTGGAAGGTACGTGCGCTTCTGCGTCTCGTCGCCGTGCAGCGAGATTGCGGCGATCGCGCCGGCGGTGAGGCCGGGATACATGGCGAAGGACATGTTGGACGAGGAGATGAACTCGTTGACGGCGGCCGACAGCGTGTGCGGCAGACCCTGGCCGCCATATTCCGGATCGGCCGACAATCCGCCCCAGCCGCCCTCGCGGAAGGTGGCGTAGGCTGCCGCGAAGCCCGCCGGCGTCGTGACCGAGCCGTCCGCATGACGCGTGCAGCCCTCCCGGTCGCCGACCTGGTTCAGGGGGTGGAACACTTCCGAAGCAACACGCCCGGCCTCTCCGAGGATCGCCTCGACGATGTCGGGCGTCGCGTCGGAAAAGCCTGGAAGATTATTGTATCGCTCGAAGCCGAGCACATCGTTCAGGATGAAAAGCGTGTCCGCAACAGGCGCCTGATAGACCGGCATGTCGAAAGTCCTCCCCAGAACCGCACGTCAAACTTTGACGTTTACGTCAATCGACACCGATATATCGCGTCCCTTCGACCGATACAAGGGCGACGCAACAGCGGGAGTCGCGGCTCCAAAACAGGGGCCGAACGAAAGCGATACGCGGCCGCGATCACTTCTTCTGGAGCCTATAAGAAAATTGACGGTGGGTCATGGAAAAAGCCGATCGAAGCGTCCCCGCGCAATCGGCGGCCCATGCGTCGAAGAGCGCGGCGTCAGCCTTCTTCGGCGCGCTGGTCGATCCGCTCGCGCACGAACTCGATGGACACGTTCATCGCGTCGATCGAGGCATCGAGTTCGCGGCGCTGGTCGATGAGCACCTTCTGCTGTTCCTCGAAGCGCTCGAGCGCGACTGCCAGCTGACGACGCGGGCCGTCCGGCTCGTGATAGACTTCGATGAGCTGCTTGGCCTCCGTCAGCGAAAAGCCGAGGGTCTTGGCAAGGAGGATGAGACGCAGCCGAGCCCTGTCGCGCCTGGAGTAGAGGCGCGTCGTGCCGCGCCGCTCGGGGCTCAGCAGCCCTCGGTCCTCGTAGAAGCGCAGCGTTCGCAGCGTCACCCCGAACTCCCGCGCCAAGTCTCCGATCTTGAAGATCTGCTTGCCGGTGTCCACCGTTTCGGAGCGTCCGAGCAGGAAGTCGATATCGACCGGAACGGCGTCCTCGTCAGCGATCTCGTGGGCGGTCAGCTTGTTCATCTGCATTTCAAATATCGATCTCTGTCGCCCGGCGTGAGCCGGGTCTCCTGGGTCTGTCTGCGTCGAAGGTGGTAAGGCTCACATATCGGAGCGAATGCGGCACTTGCAAGACGCTAGGGCATGTTCGCCGCCGAGAACGGCAATCCAGCCTCGCTCCGGCTATCCTTTCTATATCCTGAACGAACCGCCCGACGTTTAACCACTCGTTTACCGCGTCTGGAGAATGGTCGGCGACAACGATGCGATTGTGGAAATTCAATCTTTGCTGAAGCCGTCGTGCTCTCTGCAAGGCTCGGGGAGGGGTCCGACGATGGTCCAGCGGAACACGGCGTTGCGCCACGACGCAAAAGACGCCGCCAATGCCTCGCTGGCGGCTCTCAGCCGCACGCTCGAAGCGCTGGAAACGCGCCTTTCCAAGCTAACTCCCGCAGCCGTTCCTGCTGCCTCCGCCCCGCCATTGTTCTCGCCCGCCGAGCAGGCTCGCCCCGCGCCGCTCGCCCGTGCCCCCGAGCACGATCCAGCCGCGGTTCCTGGCCGACACCGCCCCTCGCTTTCCGACGCCGTTTCCGAGATCGTGTTGCGCCGACAGATGCTGGACGAAGCGCCGCGTCCAGTTGCGACTGTGGCGCTAGCCGCACCGGTGCAGCAGGCATCTTTTCCGGCCGCCCCTCGCGCCCATTCCAAGCCCTCGATGCCCCGCGAGGAGGCCTTCGCACCGCGCGAGGATCGCCCCTCCCGCGAGGAGCGCCTCGACAAGCGCTTCCAGGCGCTCGCCGGCGATGTCGACGCGCTGCGAGCCGAGGGCAACAACTTTGCGCTGATGGCAGAAGTCGCCGAAGAACTGCAGCGTCTGCGCCACGAGCTGCGCCCAGACGGCTCGCGCAGCGACCCGCGCTTCGAGTCGATGCGAGAGGCGTTCGAATCGCTGCGCCGGATGATCGAGACCCGCCAGAGCGCCGACGCGATCGGCGCCGAGATGGCCGACATCTCGGGCAAGCTCGCGCGCCTCACCGAGGAGGGCGCCGACCGCGCCACCTTGAACACGCTGCGCGCCGAGCTCGAGGAAATGCGCAGCCTGTTTGCCGACGTCGCCGAGGACATGGCGAAGGAAAAGACCGTCGTCGCCGTCGGACGGCGCTGGGACGCTTTTGAAAATCGTCTGACGCAACAGGCCGAGACGGACACGCAGTCGCGCACCGACATCAAGAACGAGCTCGAACGCCTGCGCGAATCGCTCCGCTCGCTGGCGAGCGAGGACCATGTGCGCGCCGTCGAGAAGCGGTGGGACGATTTCGAGGATCGCTACCTCGGCACCGCCGCGATGCCGAGCGAGGACACGATTTCCAAGCTCCTGCGCGAGGAGCTCGAGACCATGCGCGAAAAGCTCGAAGGCATGTCCCAGTCCGCCCCGATGCTGGCCGTGGACGAGCGCTGGGATGCGCTGGAGGAGCGGCTGGATTCGCGCCAGGTCGAAGCCAGCATCCAGCGCCTCGCCGAACGGATGGGCGAGATCGAGGCGACGCTCGCCAGCTTCCCCGCGACCCTCGGAATCGCGCCGCTCGAAGAGCGGATGCGGGCGCTCGGCGCCAGCGTCGATTCGCTTGCACAGCGCGAGCTAGCCGGCGATCTCGACCATTTCATCGTGCTCGAAGAGCGGCTCGACGAGATCTCGCGCGCCATTGTCGCCGCTTCGCTCCAAGCGCCCGCCTTCGACATGGGCCCGATCGAGCGAATCGAGGCACGGATCGCGGCGCTGACGTCGCGGGTCGACCGTTTCGCCGACGAAGCGGACGCCGAGGCCCTTTCGCTTCGCATCGCCGAACTGTCCGACCGTGTCGAGGACATCGCCAATGGCGGGCTCACCGAAGAGCTGAACCGCCGCGTAGCCGGCCTTGCCGAGCGCCTGGAGACCGTGTTCGCCGAGATCGAGCGGCCGGGCATCGACACCGCCGTCATCGAGGAGCGCCTCGCCGCCCTTGCTCTTCGTCTCGAGGATGCGGGCCAGCCGCGCATCGACACCGACATGATGCGCTCGCTCGAAGCGCAGATCGCCCGCCTTTCCGAAAGCCTCGCGCAGGCTGGAAGCCTCTCCTCCGACGAGTTCGACCACGATTTCGACCGCCGTCTCGCGCTCGTCGAGCAGCGTCTCGACGAGAACCGCGACGCGCTGATCGCTGCAGCCCGCCAAGCCGCCGAAGAGACGGCTGTCCGGATGGAGGCGGCCGGCGAGCGCCGCCAGGGCGAGCACGTCGCCCAGCTTTCGGAGAACCTGCGCTCGCTGGAGCAGCTCTCGCGCGAGACCGACGACCGTTCCAGCCAAGTCTTCGACGCCGTCCATACGACGCTCCTCAAGATCGTCGACCGTCTGGAGCTCATCGAGGTCGAGATTTCCAAGGGCGGCGAGCGCGTCGTCACGGTCGCCCGCGACGCCGTTCATGCGGACCGCGCGGCAGCCCACATGGCGGCAGC
>JACMIV010000308.1 GCA_014380965.1 Rhizobiaceae bacterium
AGTTCGACATCATGTATGGCGAGGGCGTCTCCAAGGTTGGCGAGCTCGTCGATCTCGGGGTGAAGGCCGGCATCGTCGAGAAGTCGGGCGCCTGGTTCTCCTACAACAGCCAGCGGCTCGGTCAGGGCCGCGAGAACGCCAAGCAGTTCCTGCGCGACAATCCGGACATGGCGGACGAGATCGAGACGACGATCCGCCAGAATGCCGGCCTCATCGCCGAGCAGTTGCTCGACGACGGCAAGGGTGGCGACGGAGAAATGGACGCTTAAATCTCGCACTGATCCGGACTGCTCGATTCTCGCCGCCTCAGGCTGAGGCGGCGAGCTCGTGCGCCCTTACGCTGGGCGCGATGGACAGGGTCTGGAGCCGCCGCTACAAAGCCTCTTCCGGCGAGCGCGCGAGTGCGGCTGGCTCCAGTTCACCGCATGGGGAGGGCATTTCGGCAAGGCCGAACTATCTTCCCATGCGCCAGGCATCCGAAGGTTCTCCATGAGCGGCGTCAACGAAATCCGGTCGGCCTTTCTCGATTATTTCGCCCGGAACGGGCACGAGCCCTTGGCGTCTTCACCGCTGGTGCCACGCAACGATCCAACGCTGATGTTCACCAATGCCGGCATGGTGCAGTTCAAGAACGTATTCACGGGACTTGAAAGCCGTCCCTACAGCCGCGCGGCCACCTCGCAGAAATGCGTGCGCGCGGGAGGCAAACACAACGATCTCGACAATGTCGGCTACACCGCGCGGCACCATACGTTCTTCGAGATGCTCGGCAATTTCTCCTTCGGCGATTATTTCAAGGAGAACGCGATCGAGTTCGCCTGGACGCTCCTGACGAAGGAGTTCGCCCTGGCGAAGGACAAGCTCCTCGTCACCGTCTATCACGACGACGACGAGGCGGCCTCGCTCTGGAAGCGGATTGCGGGGCTGTCCGACGATCGGATCATCCGAATCGCGACATCCGATAATTTCTGGTCGATGGGCGAGACCGGCCCCTGCGGCCCGTGCTCGGAGATATTCTACGACCACGGCGAGGATATCTTCGGCGGGCCGCCCGGCAGCGCGGACGAGGACGGCGACCGTTTCATCGAGATCTGGAACCTCGTCTTCATGCAGTTCGAGCAGGTTTCCGCGGGCGAGCGCATTTCGTTGCCCCGGCCGTCGATCGACACCGGCATGGGGCTCGAACGCGTTGCCGCCGTCCTCCAGGGGGTCCACGACAATTACGATATCGATCTCTTCAAGGCGCTGATCGCGGCGTCCGAAAACCTGACGGGGGTGTCGGCGGCCGGGGAGCACCGCGCCAGCCACCGCGTCATCGCCGACCACCTGCGGTCGTCGGCCTTCCTCATCGCGGATGGCGTGCTGCCGTCCAACGAGGGGCGCGGCTACGTGCTCCGGCGCATCATGCGGCGGGCCATGCGTCATGCGAAGATGCTCGGCGCGCGCGAGCCTGTCCTCTACCGGCTGCTGCCAGTCCTCGTCGCCGAGATGGGCAGGGCCTACCCTGAACTGGTCCGTGCCGAGGCGCTGACGACCGAGACCTTCAAGCTCGAGGAGCGGCGCTTTCTGCAGACCCTCGATCGCGGCCTCGCCTTGCTGACCGATGCGAGCGAGGGAATGGGTTCGGGCGAGAAGCTGTCCGGCGAGACGGCGTTCAAACTCTACGACACCTACGGGTTCCCGCTCGACCTGACCCAGGATGCGCTGCGGGAGAGGGGCATCGAGGTCGATGTCGAGGGCTTCAAGTCTGCGATGGACAGGCAGAAGGCCGAGGCGCGGGCCAGTTGGTCGGGGTCCGGCGAGACTGCGTCCGAGACGGTCTGGTTCGGAATCAAGGACCGTGCCGGGTCGACCGAGTTCCTCGGCTACGATACGGAGCAGGCGGAGGCGGAGGTTCTCGCCCTCGTCGTCGATGGGCGGGAAGTCGAGACGGCGGAGGGCGACGTCGACGTCTCGATCGTCGTCAACCAGACGCCTTTTTATGGCGAATCCGGCGGCCAGCTCGGAGATACCGGGACGATGCGCGGCGACGGCATTCGCATCGAGGTAGCGAACACGCAGAAGATGGCCGGTGGGCTCTTCGTCCATCGCGCGAGGGTTGCAGAGGGTGTGCTGAAGGTCGGGACGGCGCTGGAACTCGTCGTCGATCACGGTCGGCGATTGAGGATCCGCGCCAATCATTCCGCGACGCATCTCCTGCACGAGGGACTGCGCGAGGTTCTCGGCACCCATGTCGCGCAGAAGGGTTCGATGGTGGCGCCGGATCGGCTTCGCTTCGACTTCTCGCACCCCAAACCCATCGAGGCAGCGGAACTCGCCGAGGTCGAGCGGCTCGCCAACGAGATCGTGCTCCAGAACGCGCCTGTCACGACGCGGTTGATGGCAGTCGACGATGCCATCGCGGAAGGGGCGATGGCGCTCTTCGGCGAGAAATACGGAGACGAGGTGCGTGTCGTCGCGATGGGCGTTGCTGAGAGCGGCGAGAAGGCCGGAAAGGCCTACTCCATCGAGCTCTGCGGTGGCACGCATGTGCGGGCGACGGGCGATATCGGCCTCGTCCACATCCTGTCGGAAAGCGCCGTCGGTGCGGGCGTGCGGCGTGTCGAGGCGCTGACGGGTGCAGCGGCACGCGGCTATCTCCTCGAACAGGATGCACGGATGCGCCGGATCGCGGCGTCCTTGAAGGTCTCGCCGGCGGATGCCCCCGATCGGCTCGAAGCGCTGGTCGAGGAGCGGCGCAAGCTGGAGCGCGAGCTTGGCGAGGCGAAGAAGAAGCTTGCGCTTGCTGGCGACGGCGGTGGCGCCGTTGGCGCGGCGGCGAGGGACGTCGGCGGCGTGAGCTTTCTTGGCCGAGTCTTGGCAGGCGTCGGCGCGAAGGACCTGAAGAGCCTCGTCGACGAGGCGAAGGCGGGGCTCGGCTCAGGTGTGGTCGCCTTCGTCGGCGTCGAGGGCGACAAGGCGAGCGTCGTCGTCGGCGTCACGGGCGACCTCACCGCCCGCTTCGATGCCGTCGCCCTGGTGCGGGCGGCAAGCGGAGCGATCGGCGGGAAGGGCGGCGGTGGGCGCCCTGACATGGCG
>JACMIV010000309.1 GCA_014380965.1 Rhizobiaceae bacterium
CTCGCCATCATAGGACAGCACCTGAGCAATGGCGTTGATCTCGTTATAAAACCCTTCAGGAAACAGCGGGCGGATCGGACGGTCGATGAGGCGGGAGACGAGCGTCTCCTTCTCGGACGGGCGCCCCTCGCGCTTGAAGAAGCCGCCGGGGATCTTGCCCGCGGCGAAGGTCTTCTCCTGGTAGTTGACGGTCAGCGGGAAGAAGTCGAAGCCGACCTTCGGCTTCTTTTCCGACACGACGGTCGCGAGCACGACGGTCTCGCCGTAGGTCGCGAGCACGGCGCCGTCCGCCTGACGGGCGATCTTTCCGGTCTCCAGCGTCAGCGGGCGGCCCGCCCATTCGATTTCGACCTTGTGGGTATTGAACATGAATTTCGCCTTTGTGATGCGCCGCGGGAAGGCCGTGGGCCTTCGGGGCGGCGTTCGCTCATCTGATGGAAGCGAGCCATGGGCAAGACGGCGGGAGGCTTCGGGACGTTCGTCCTGCCGTGTCGGCGCGCGATCCATGGCGGGTGAGCCTTGGCGAGCCGGCCGTAGCCGGTCTCGTTCGTCGCACCGGGAAGCATCCGGCAATCCTGCCCCATGACCGTTTCCGTTCGGTCTGTCCGGCGCCCTTCGAGGCGGCGGGGCGGGCTGTGAGGCGGCTCGCGCTTTTGATTGCGCGCAAGGCCCCTTAAAATCGAACCGGCGGGATCGTCCGTCTGGACGCCCGCCGGGCCTTGGTGTCTTAGCGGCGCAGTCCGAGACGCGCGACCAGATCCGTGTACCGCTGCTCTTCCTTCCGCTTCAGATAGTCGAGAAGGCTGCGGCGGGTTGCGACCATGCGCAGAAGGCCACGACGGGAGTGGTTGTCCTTCTTGTGCGACTTGAAATGGTCGGTGAGATTGTTGATACGCTCGGAAAGAAGCGCAACCTGGACCTCGGGCGAACCGCTGTCGCTTTCGGTGGTCGCAAATTCCTTGATGAGCTCTGACTTGCGCTCAGGCGTGATCGACATCGTATAGCCCTTTCAGGTGGGGGGTCTTTGGGTCGCCCTGGGCGAGGATGTCGTCCAGCCCGGGCCATTCAACGCGCAACGGGGCGAAAATCCCGGTAGCGCTGGGTCGATATATTCCATCGGGCGAGGGATTACCAGTAGCCCATGACGGGCAAGCAAATGGGCTCCGCAAACGGCCCGATCGACCCGGATCAGCCTAAGGCACGGGATCGACGAAGACGATGAGCGCCGAGCACGCGCCGCGTCGGAACAAAAATAATGCTTCGCATGCTCACGGAATCTTCAGACCGAGGCGGAATAGTCGAAGGGATGGGACAGGGTTCCGATGGAAACTTCGCAAGGCATCTATCGAACATTTATGCTCCGCATCACGTTAGCGGCCGCGTCTCTCGTTGCCCTCCTGCTCGTCGCCTTGCTGGTGATGGTTTTTCTCGTCGCCAATTATCAGACTGACGTCGCGATCGAGGGGCAGGCACGATTGGCGGAAGGGGCGATTGCGATACGCGGCCAGCATGTTGAGAAGACGGCCCTCGACTACGGCGCATGGGACGACGCCGTAGACCATCTGGTCGTCGCTTTGGATGCGCAGTGGGCAGACGAGAACATCGGCCGACCGACCTTTCAAAATCTCGGTTTCGATATGGCCTTCGTCATCGCACCGGATGACCGCGCCGTTTACGGCATGGTCGACGGCAACCGGACGAATCGTCCCTTTGAGCAGATCCTCGACGGCGCCTTCGCCGACCTCCTCGTCCGCCAGCGCAGGGGTGATCGACATGATCCGGAGTCGGGGCTGGTCGTGGCCGCGGGACAGCTTGCGATCGCGGCTGTCGCGCCGATCCGAAAGCTGGATTCCCTCGGGAACGAACACCATTCGCAGCACCTTCTCGCTGTCGTGGACGTGCTGGACGAAGAGCTGGTCGCGGAAATCGGACGCAACTACCTGCTTCCGGAGCTTGAGATCGTCGCTTCGAAGCAGGAGGCCGACGTTTCCGTTCCGTTGCGGACCCGGCAGGGGGCCGTGGTGGGTGCGCTCGCCTGGCGGCCCGATCGGCCTGGCGATGCGCTTCTGCGCGCCGCCATCCCGATGTGGTGCGTTCTGACGCTCGGCTTCGGTCTGCTGACCGCGCTGATCGTTCGCCAGGCTCGCGGCGCCGCGCGTATGATCGCCGACAGCGAGAAGCGGGCGACCCACGACGTGCTGACGGGCCTCCCGAACCGTCTGCATTTCTTTGAACTGCTCGATGCGGCCTCGCGTGAGCTGGTCGAGGGGGGCTCGGGTTTTGCCGTCCTCTATCTCGACCTCGACGGCTTCAAGGCGGCCAACGATCGGCACGGGCATGATGCGGGCGACGAGGTTCTGCGGCAGGTGGCCGAGCGCATCAAGCGAGCAATTGATCCGCAGGACGTGGTGGCAAGGCTTGGGGGAGACGAGTTCGCGTTGATCCTACATGCCCGCAGCCGCCTCGCGGACATTCAGTCGATCGGGAACACGCTGATCCGCAAGATATCCGTTCCCTTCCAGATCGGCCCGCACGGCGCCGTCAGCGTCGGTGCGACCGTCGGTGCGACGCTGGCGCCGGTCGACGGCACGGATTCTCTCACGCTCCTTCGAAACGCCGACGAGGCGCTGTTCCTCGGCAAGCGCTCGGGCAAGGGGCAGTTGCGCTTCTTCGAGGCGCCGATCACGCGAATGGCTGGATGAAACGCTCCAGAATGCCGTAGCGGAAAGGCGCACTTGGTGAAGACCTAGTTCCCTCGCCCGCCGAACACCCGTTTGGGCTTGAACGAACCCTCCTCCACCGCGCCGAGTGCAATAAGGCGGCCGTTGCCGGTAGCGTAGGCTTCCTCGCAGAAGGCGGGTGCGTCGCGGCCGCGCAGGAGGACGGGGTTGCCGGACAGCACGCGCCCGGCCTGCTCGTCGGTCAGCGGCACCTCGTAGAGGTCGGAAAGCGCCAGCGCCGCGTCGAGGACATATTCGTCGAGACCGGAGAATTCGACGACGCGGGGCTTGGCGCCGGCTTCGACATCCTCGGGCGACAGCTCCTCGCGGCCCTCGTCGCCGGCCGCCTCGAGATCGGCGAGCGTCACCATGTCCTCCTCGTCGAAAGAGCCGACCGCAAGGCGCCTGAGATCGGTCACATGGGCGAAACAGCCGATGTCGCGGCCCATGTCGCGCGCGATGGCCCGGACATAGGTCCCCTTGCCGCACTCGGCCTCGAACACGGCATGGTTTTCGGCGAACTCGACGAGCTCGAGGCTGTGGACCGTGACGATCCGAGAGGCGATTTCGACGGTCTCGCCTTCGCGGGCGAGATCGTAAGCACGATTGCCGTCGATCTTGATAGCCGAGAACTGCGGCGGCGTCTGCTCGATCTCACCGGTGTAGTCCTCGATGAGGTCGAGGATTGCTTGGCGGGTCGGGCGGATGTCGGAGGAGCGCGTCACCGGCCCTTCCGTATCGTCCGTCGTCGTCTCGGCGCCCCATTGCACGGTGAAGCGGTAGACCTTGGCGCCGTCCATCACGAAGGGCACGGTCTTCGTCGCATCGCCCAGCGCGATCGGGAGCATGCCGGAGGCCAGCGGGTCCAACGTACCGGCATGGCCGGCCTTCTGCGCGAAGAAGAGCCACTTGATCTTCGAGACGGCTTCGGTCGATCCCATGCCCTTCGGCTTATCGAGGATCACCCAGCCGGACACCGCCCGGCCCTTCGGCTTCTTGCCACGCCGCGCCATGCTACTGGACGACCTCCGGTGCCTTTTCGAGCACGTCGGCGGTCTTGGCGCGGCAATCGGCGGGGAGCTTCTGCTTCTTGCCGGTCTTCTGGTAGCCGCGCTGGATCATCCGCTCGGCGGCGATGCGCCCGGCGGTCGTGGTCGAGGAATTGTGCGTGCCGTAGTCCTCGCCGAGCGCCTCGATCAGCATCGGGTCGAGGGCGGCCATCGGTGGCAGACCGTTGCGGATCGCGTCTTCCATTGCCTTGGTGGCGTCCGCCGAGAAGGCGATCCCGGCGATCTTCTCGGAAACCGCATCGGGCTTCCTCAGCGAACGGTCGAGCGAGAAGGCAAGGCCGGAGTCTTCGATCATCCGCACCAGCGCGCGCGCGTCGTCGGAATCCATCGCCATCGCGTTCATGTAGAGCTGGTGGCGCTCGCCGGGCGTCTTGGCGGAGAGCTTCTCATCGGTCCATTTCATGGTCGTCGTCCTTTTCGTCTGTCTCTGGTTCAAGGTCCTTGGCGACCGCCGGCGAGCGCAGAAGTGCGTCGATCCTGGCGAAATTGTCGAAGGACGTGTCGGTCCGGAAGCGGACTTCCGGCATATATTTCATGGCCCTGAGCGCTGGCGAGATACGGCCCCGGATGAATTTGGCATTGAGGTTCAAGGCATCGACGAAAGGCTCGACATCGTCCTGGCCAAGAACCGTTATATAGGCGGTGCCAAGCTTCAGATCAGTCGACATCCGCACTTCCGTAACGGAAATGACCGCCTTCTCCAGCAGCGGCTCGCGAAGCTCGTCGCGCGCCAGCATCTCCGTCAGCGCATGACGGACTTTCTCGCCGACCCCGAGCTGACGGTGCGTCGGGCCTTTTTCGTTATGCTTGACCACGTCCGTCCTATCCTTTTCTCGCACCTGCCGTCACGCGCATGGCGTAAAGCTGCGAGGCCGGAGGACATCTCCCCCGGCCTCGCATGGTGCGGTTGCGACCAGCCGCGAGCGGTTAAAGCGTCCGCGCCACGAACTCGACGCGGAAGCACTCGATGACGTCGCCGACGCGCATGTCCTCGTATTTCTCGAAGGCCATGCCGCATTCCTGGCCGCCCGGCACTTCGGACACTTCGTCCTTGAAGCGCTTGAGCGTCGAGAGCTTGCCCTCGTGGATGACGACACCGTCGCGGATGAGGCGCACGCCGGCACCGCGTTCGACCTTGCCTTCGGTGATGCGGCAGCCCGCGACCTTTCCGACCTTGGTGATGTGGAAGACCTCGAGGATCTCCGCATTGCCGAGGAAGGTCTCGCGGCGCTCCGGCGACAGGAGCCCCGACATCGCCTGCTTCACGTCGTCCACGAGATCGTAGATGATCGAGTAGTAACGGATTTCGATGCCATTCTGCTCGGCGGCTTGGCGTGCCTGCGCGTTTGCACGGACGTTGAAGCCGATGATCGCGGCATCCACCGCCGAAGCCAGCGTGATGTCGCTCTCGGTGATCGCGCCCGCGCGCGAATGGATGATCCGAGCCCTGACCTCGTCCGTGCCGAGCCTGTCCAAGGCGGAAAGAATCGCCTCGACGGAACCCTGGACGTCACCCTTGATGAGCAGCGGGAAGTCCTTCAGCCCGGTGTCCTGGAGCTGCGACATCATCTGCTCGAGCGAACCGCGCTGACCTGCGGACTTCGCCACCTGCTTGTCGCGCGTCAGGCGCTGGCGGTACTCGGAAATCTCGCGAGCCCGCGCCTCGTCCGCGACGACCGCAAAGCGGTCGCCCGCCTGAGGCGTTCCCTGCATGCCGAGAACCTCCACCGGCATCGACGGCAGAGCTTCCTTCAGCTGCTGACCCTTGTCGTTGACCAGCGCGCGCACCCTGCCCCACATGTCGCCGGCGACGACGATATCGCCGGTCTTCAGGGTGCCGGACTGCACGAGGACGGTCGCAACCGGGCCTCGGCCCTTGTCGAGCTCGGCCTCGATGACGACGCCTTCGGCAGTGCGGTGGGGATCGGCTCGAAGTTCGAGCAGTTCTGCCTGCAGCTGAATGGCTTCGAGCAGCTTGTCGAGACCCGCGCCGGTCTTGGCGGAGACCTCGACGTCGAGCACCTCGCCGCCCATCGATTCGACGAACACCTCGTGCTGGAGGAGCTGCGTGCGCACCTTCTGCGCGTCGGCCGACGGCTTGTCGACCTTGTTGATCGCGACGATGATCGGAACGCCCGCAGCCTTCGCATGGCTGATCGATTCGATCGTCTGCGGCATGACTGAGTCGTCCGCCGCCACCACAAGGACCGCAATGTCGGTCGCCTGTGCGCCGCGGGCGCGCATTTGGGTGAATGCGGCGTGGCCGGGCGTATCGATGAACGAGATCGTGTAGCCCTCGTGGTCGATCTGGTAGGCGCCGATGTGCTGGGTGATGCCGCCCGCCTCGCCGGAAACGACACTGGTCTTGCGGATCGCATCGAGCAGCGAGGTCTTGCCGTGGTCGACATGGCCCATGATGGTGAC
>JACMIV010000310.1 GCA_014380965.1 Rhizobiaceae bacterium
GCAACCAGACGCTGGACGTCGTGAACGTCGCGATCGGACAGGAGGCCGAGACCGCCTTCCGCACCGAGGGCTGGTGGACCATCGGTGCCAACCGATGCGTCAACGTCATCCAGGAGCCTTTGGTCAATCGTTACATCTACGTCTTTGCCAACGACGTCTTCGGCCAGCCGATCCTCAATGGTTCGACGCGCATGTGCATCGGCTCGAAACGCTTCCTCATCGACGGGACGACAGCGTGCTGGGAGCGCGGGCATACCATCGCCCCTTTCTACGAGGTCGATACGCAGGCCGTCGAGCGGTGGACGCTGTTCCTCCAGCAGCCGATCACGAACTGAGCGCCGTTGACATGCGAGCCACACGGCACGGGCTGGTCGACGCTGCGGAAGGCTTTCTCCGTCACGCTCGGAGCAAAACCGCTGGATGAAAGCACGAGAAAACGCTATGGCTTGTTCAAGATATGCGACAGTCATCCACTGCGGAGTTGATCCGACTGTATGAAGATCGGAAGAACCTTCTTCCGCCGCCTCTTCTGGCGGTGGCCACGCCTCCTGACGTTGGTCGCCTTTCTCGTGGTCGCCGCGGACAGCGAGGCTGCGGTCGGCCAGACGGAAGGTCGACGGGTCGCGTTGGTCGTCGGCAACAGCGAGTACCGGTCGGTCCCGGCACTGAAGAACGCGTCGCGGGATGCCCGCGAGATCGCGAAGACGCTGACGTCGCTTGGCTTCGAGGTCATAGACCGCATGGATGTGACGCGCGCCGAGTTCGATGTGGCGCTGCGGGATTTCTATGCCTCGACGGGGGATGCCGAGGCGGCCGTCATCTACTATTCCGGCCACGGCTTTCAGATGAACGGGGTGAACTATCTCGTGCCCGTGGACGCGACGTTGCGCGACCGGACGAAGATCGAAGAGGAAACGGTGCGGCTCGACGAGGTTGCCGCGCGAGCGCAGAGCGGCGACCGGCAGACCCTCATCTTCCTCGACGCCTGCAGGAACAATCCGCTGCCGCAGGCAGTGCGTGACACGATCGCCGGCGAGGGCCTCGCGCAGCTCGAGACCGGCAGCGGCACGTTCATCGCCTTCGCGACGCAGCCGGGCAATATCAGTCGGGACGGGCAAGGGAATCACAGCCCCTTCACCTCCGCCCTGCTGGAGCATATCCCCACGCCGGGTATCAGCATTTCGGACATGATGATCCGCGTGAGGAACTCGGTCGAAGTCGCGACCCTGCATGAGCAAACGCCTTGGGACCAGTCCTCGCTCCGCTCGCAATTCTACTTCAATCCGGAAGACGAGGCCGATGCCGGCGGCGAACTGACGGACGAGGACCGCGAAATGCTCCTCGCGCTCGACCCCGTCATGCGTCGGAAATTCGAGGCGAAGTTCGGCATCAAGATCGACGAACGCGATCTTCCGGCCGAGGACGAGCCCGTCCAGACGGCGGCCTTCCAGCCGATGCTTCGCATCGAGTCCGCCGAGGAGGAAGGCGTGAGCGCCGACTCCTTCGTGGACGCGCAGCCTCCGGTCGACGACGGCGCGATCGGCGATGGCGAGACGGCGCAGACGGAGTCCATCGTGAGCGAGGCTGCAGATGCGACAGACGGCGAGACCAGCGTCGTGGAGGAAGAACCTGTTGAGGAGACATTCGCGCCCGAGCCGGATGCGCTCATGGCTTCTGCGGAAAATGAGGAGCCCATCGTCGGACTGACGCAGATTCTACCGGGGTCTTCCTTCGACGAAGCGGCATCCGAATCCGCGTCTCCGGCGGAGGACAACTTCGCCGGTTCGGCAAGCGCTGTCCTGGCGGAGGCGGAGGCAATCGGTGTCGTCGCGTCGGCGGTGCGGACATCGGATGGCACAGTGTTGGGCCGCGTCGCCTCCTATGATCCGGTGACGAAGGCGACCGTTTCGAATGGCCTGGTGCTTCGCCAGCCGTCGTCGACGGACAGCGTCGCTGCGGAACGGGCGACACCCAGTGCCCGCATCGCTGCATCGGGAAATGCCGAGCGCCTTTCCCCGGCGTCGCGGGCATCCGCCCCGACCGTCGCCGGCGGCGAAACGACCTACCAGGTGGCGGCGTTGTCGTCCGGCGAGCGCTCGGTCTCCGTCGGGACCGTTCCCTCCGTCAACCTTGCGCCGGTGCGCTCGGATTTCAGTCGCGTGGTCGGGGAAGAGGTGATCGACAGTTCCGGTGGGGCTGCGGCTGCGGCATTGCCGTCGATTGGGGCCGAGACTGCGCCTGGAGCAGCTCCCGAGCAGGGTGCCGACGGCCGGCTTGCCGCCCTCGACCCTTCCTCGATCGACACGCTTTCGAAAGGCCCGCCGGACAAGCCGGATGGCGCACCACCGACCGCGACGGACGCACCGGCCGCAGACATTCCTGCCGACATCGCGCCTGCCGACTTGCCGGCTGCCATCCAGACGGAACTTGCACGGCTCGGCTGCTATCGCAGCGGCATCGACGGAGACTGGGGCTCGGGCTCGCAGCGGGCGCTGCTGCGCTACTACGTCGCCAGGAAGGCCGACCCCGACCTGCTCGATCCGAATGCTGCGCTTTTCGCCCGACTCAAGACCGAGGAGACGGTGGTCTGCACCCGTACGGAGACTGAGCCGGACGTGCAGCCGAAACAGCGCCAGCGCCCCGCGGTTGCCGCGACGCCGCCTCGCGCCAACGAGCAGCGTCAGCAGCAGGCGGCTCGGCCATCGCGTCAGCCGCAGGAGAAGGCGCGTGCAGCGCGGCCGGAAGTTCCGAAGGCGCCGCGAAGGACGATCGCTACGGCTCCGGCGAAAGCGCCCGTCAAGCAGCAGGCGTCTGCTGCGGCTCCGAAGAAGTCGTTGAAGAAGAGCCTCACCATGGGCGCGTTCCGCTGACGATGCCGGCGTGATGCGGCCGGCGCCGCGGCTGGATACGACGCGCTCGGACGGCCCCCGCGAGACCTCGCCCCGTCCGACCTTTGCGCGGGGAAGTCGATTTGCGCGTTTGCCGTGCCCGTTCCGTGATCACTGATACAGGCCATGCATCAGCTCGACCCCTCGTTCAAGGACCAGAAGGCCAAGTCCCGAGAGCGCCTGCGCCGACGTCGGGTGCGACGTGTGCTGATGGCCGGGGCGGTGATCGCGCTTGTCGTGAGTGCGGCAGGCGGGGCTTTCTTCTTCGACCGCGTCTATTATCCGATGGACGAGGACCTCGTCGCTTCGCCGGAGATGATGCTGGCTGAGGAGGAGCAGGCGCTCGCCGAGACGCCTTACGTCCCGGCCATCGTGAACCTTGCCGGGGATCCGCTGGTGATCACCCTCGAAGGGGGCGCCAGCCGGCAGTCGATCGTCAGGCTCGTCGAGCCTCCGGAGGGCATCGACGAGGTCGAGGCGGGCGAGCCGCTGGGCGTTCTCGTCGACACGATGCTGAGTTCAAGCGAGCGTTTCATGACGGCCTTGCCGTCGAGCCCGGAGGATTTCGCCTTTTTCCAGGCGCAGCGCGATCCCCTTCAGCCGGAACCGGCCGGAGATTCGACGGCTGCGGAAACCCCCGCCGTATCGGCCGGCGGTGACGCAGATCCGGGTTTCGTCGGCGAGGACGAGGCGGGGGCTGGCTGGGGCGAGACGATCGACGAGGGGCAGGCGGCGCTGCCCGAGTTTACCAGGACACGCATCGAGAACACGACCTCGGTCGCGAGCGTCGTTTCCGAAGGCGCGCGGTTTCGGCCAACCGAAGACCTATTCGTGCGCGTGCTCGACGAGAAACCACTCGACGGTGTTCTCGTCGACAACGGTTTCACGGCGGAGGACGGCAAGCCTGCGGCAGAGGCGCTGGGCGTGTTTTTCGGCATCGGAAAGCTCGCATCCGGCACGGTGGTCGCCATCCGCGGCCTTCGCGAGGACGGGCGGGCGAAGGTGGCGCGTCCCGTGCAGATATCCCTCTATGCCGACGATCGGTATCTCGCGAGCCTTGCGCTCGGCGAGGAGGGCGGGTTCGTCAAATCCGCGGACCCCTGGGTCGGCGAAGATCTGACGCGGCACTTTCAGGAGCAGGCGGAGGCAGCGCCGATCCAGCGCTACCGGCTCATCGACGCGATCTATTCGACCGCCGCGCGAAACACCGTGCCCAGCAGCGTGATCGGCGAGATCATCATGCACCTCTCGCGCAGCCACGACCTCAACGAGTTTGCCGATTTCACCCAGCGTCTCGTCCTCGTCTATTCGGCCGACCCGCGCGACAAGGAGCGCCAGAGCGGCAGGGTCCTCTTCGTGGCAGTGCGCGGGGGCGACAAGAACATCGAGTGTTTCGTCTACCGGCCGAGCGCGGGCGGCGAGTTCGGCTGCCTGTCCGAACTGAACGAGGTCCAGTCCGTGACCGTGCAGAACGGGATGGTCGTTCCCGTCCAGGGTGTGATGACCTCGACCTTCGGGCCGCGGCGCCACCCGATCCTGAAAAGCGTTCGGCTTCACAAGGGCGTCGACTGGGCGGCCCCCACGGGGACGCCGGTGGTCGCAGCCTTCGCGGGGACGATCGGCTATGCCGGGGGCGGCGAGGATTACGGCAACCTCGTCAAGATCGAGCATGCCGGCGGGCGCGAGACGCGCTACGCCCACCTCAGTCGCTTCGCGGAAGGGCTCGCCGCGGGCACCGTGGTCGAGGCGGGGACGACGATCGGCTATGTCGGCACGACCGGCCTCTCGACGGGACCGCATCTCCATTTCGAACTCTACGCGGGCGGCAGCGCCATCGATCCGCTCGGCACTGGCACGCCTGTCGCAGCGGTTTCGGGAGAAGAGGGTAGCGGGGCCGTCGAACGGCTGGTGAACAAGATCATCCAGGTCGAAAGTGGCGGCCGAGCCGACGCCAAGAACCCGCTCTCCACTGCGACGGGGCTCGGGCAGTTCATCGAATCGACCTGGGTCCGGATGATGGTGAACTACCGCCCGGATCTCGGACGCACCATGACGCGCCCCGATCTTCTGGCGCTCCGCAACGACCCGACGATCTCGCGCGAGATGGTCCGAAACCTTGCCCGCGAGAACGAGGCGAGCCTTCGCTCCAACGGGCACCAGATCACCGCCGGGCGGCTCTACCTGTCGCACTTCCTCGGGCCGGAGGGGGCGAACGTCGTCCTCTCCGCCTCGCCGGACGCCGATCTGGCCGTGCTTCTGGGCGAGGGCGTCATCCGGGCGAACCCGTTCCTGACCGGACAGTCGGCGAGCTACGTCGTCGCCTGGGCGGAGCGCAAGATGTCCGGCCGGGCGGGCCGTGCGGTGGCGAGTGTGCCCGTCGCTGCCAAGAAGGAGGTGGCGCGGGCCTCGCCACAGTTCGAGCGCTACAAGAAGAGCATCTCGGCGCTCGTCGAGGGCGTCACGGCGGCTCTGTGATGAGGGGCGCGCCGCCGCAACCGTTCAAAGTCGAGCCGCCGCTCAGCTTCCGAGCTGAAAATAGGTCGTGGCGACGCCGATCGGTGTCTTCTCGCGAGACACTTCCGCCTTGAGGCCGGCGAGAAAGCTCGCAAGCCGCTTCGGCTCTGAATGGCTGAGGCTGACGAGGGGCGCCTCGCTCGAGACGGCGAAGATGAGATGCGGCAGCGGCGCACCGGTCTTGGCGTTGACGAGCTTGATATTGAACGTGGCGCGGTCCCCGGTGCGCTTCAGGTGCTGGTTGAGATCGTAGACGATCCCCTGGTCGTCGATGAGCCAGAGCGACACGGATCGGCTGGCGATCTTGTCGACGACACCCTGGAGCGACTCGCCGCTCCGGATGCGGGTTTGGCTGAGGTCCAGCGCCGGCATCGTGTCGTTGCGATCCTCGACGTCGCTCATGAACTCGGCAAGATCGCACTGCTTGTCGGCGATCGGGCGCACGTCGATCGTCGGCTCGTAGCCGTTGGCGCTCTTGAAGGCGGTGTCCATGCGGCGGAAGGGATCGACCGACCGCCCGAAGCCCTCGATCGCCATCGCCTTGTCCGACACGGACACGGGACGGGCGAAGAAGCAGGTGCCGCCGTCGTAGTTCTTCAGCCAGTCGACGGCCGAACCGACGCCCGCAACGCGCTCGTCCTTCGGTGGCTCCGGTTCGAGACTGGTCTGTGCCGGATCTGTCGTCGAGGCCACCGGGGCGGCCGGGGGCGACTCAAGCGGCGCAGGAGGGACCTGAACCGTTGCAGGCGGGACCGCTTCGGCCGGCGGCGTTGCTGGTGGCGTCGTCACGGCCGGGGGAGGAACTTCTGCAGGCGGTGGTGAGGCCGAATCGGCTGCGGGTGGCGTCGATGTCGGAACGGCTGCAACGGTGGTTTCATTTCCGATGTCGAGGAAACCCGTGACATAGGCCGCAGCGCCGCCGGCCGCCAGCAATGCGACGACCGCCGCGATGAGCCCGAGCGGACTCTTGCCCGCGTCTGCGCCTGGGGCTCGGTCAGGCGATGCCGAGGTCGCCGGTGCGCCGCCGGCCTCGTCCGGATCGGGGTTGGAGGGGATATAGCGGTAGGGCTCCTCGGCAGGTGGGTCGTAGCCGTAGGATTCGTCCCGGAACGGATGGAACGAGGTCTTCATCGTTCCGTCGGTGAACGGATCGGATGGCTGGAGCACCGTTGCCGGAGGCGTCGAGCGGGGGACGTCGAGTGAGGTCGAGCGTTCGAAGGGCCGCCCAGGCTGCGAACCGAACTCCGGCGCCGAGCCCGCTGAAGGCGGCATCGACCGCGGAGCGGCCGAGGGCGACGGGCGTGCCGGCGAAGACTGGGAGAATGGCGGCCTCGATGTAGGAGGGCGAGACTGTTCCGGTCCGGCGGCGGAGGGCCAACCGGTCGTCGAACGCGGCGGCGTGGACGAGGCGAGCGGCGAGGGCGGCGTCGTCAGCACGGTCCGGTCGGACGGGGCAAAGCCTGCCGTGCCTGGCATGGTCGCGCGATTTTCGCCCGGGGCGGAGCCGTAAGCCCAGGTCGGGATCGGCGTCAGCCATTCGCAGATGAGGCTCATGCTCTCGGGCCGGTCCGAGGGATCCGGCTGGAGCATCGCCTCGACGAGCGGGCGCATGTCCTGCGGAACGCCCTCCAGCGGCGGCACGACGCGGCGCTTCTCGATCACGTCGACCTGCGAACCGCTCATGTCGAGCGCCTCGCCGCGGAGCGCTGCGGCAAAGACGAGGCCGAGGCTGTAGATGTCGGAGCGCTCGCTCAAGGCTCCGCCGAAGAGGCCAAGCTGCTCGGGCGAGACGAAGTTGTATTTGCCGGCAAAGCGGCCGCCGAGCAGCGTGCCGCCCCCGACCGTCTCGGAGCGGGCGATGCCGAAATCGATGATCTTCGCCTTGGCGACGCTGCCGCCGGACAGGATGATGTTGTCGGGCGACAGGTCTCGGTGGATGACGCCCGCCTCGTGCGCTGCCGCAAGGCCGGATGCGACGCGCGCGATCAGAAGCGTCGCGTCGCGCGTCGCCATCGGCCCGCTTTGCATCACGTCCGCCAGCGACTTGCCGTCGACGAACTCCATCGCGAGATAGGGGCGCCCGATGCCGGGATCGATCGAGAAGACGTAATAGCGCACGATCGCATTGTGCGCGAGGTGGTTGAGGACCGAGGCCTCCTTGCGGAACAGCGCAAGGATGGTCGGGTCCTTGGCGAAGTCCGGCAGCACGATCTTGATCGCGACGGGATCGCCGGTCTGGATGTTGTGGCCGCGATAGACTTCACCCATGCCGCCGGCCGCGATCTTCTCGTCGATCTCATAGATGCCGTTCAGCTGTGTGCCAGCCTGGACGCCATTGTTGAAAACGATCTGAGTTCTGTCGTCGGTCGACATTCAAGACCTGCGGATGAAATGCTCGGTGAGACTATAGCGAGCTTGTCTCGCCGGGGCGGATGTTCAATCGTTCAATTTCGCGTGGCTGGCAGGCCGGCCTCTTCCTGCGAGATTACGCTTAGGCTGGAGGGCGGGCGCGGCGCAACAGGGCGTCATTGCGCATCGGTACGGCATTCGACGACGATGACGGTGACGTTGTCCACCGCTCCGCGCTCCAGCGTAATGCGGATCAACTCCTCGCAGGCGGTCTTTGGCGCGAGGCCGGCGACGAGCCCCGCCATCTCCGCATCCTCGACATGGGCCGTCAGCCCGTCGGAGCAGACGATGAAGATGTCGCCGGACTCGACCGATCCCTGGACGAGGTCGAGCATCACCTCTTCGGCGACGCCGATCGCATTGGTGATGACGTTCTTGCGGGGATAGGCGGCCGCCTCCTCGGGCCGGATGAGGCCACGGTCGAGCAGGTCCTGAAGTTCGGTGTGATCCTTCGAGACCTGCGAGAGCAAACCGCCGCGGATGAGATAGACCCGGCTGTCGCCGGCCCAGAGGCAGGCATACTGTCGGCCGAAGGTGATGAGGGCGGCAAGAGTCGAGCCGACCGTCGCGCCGCCCTTGGCGCGGCTGATCGCCTGGATATCGGCATTGGCGCGGGCGACCCTGTCCTCGATGAGCGCCCTCAATTCCGGCGCCGAAGCAGGCGGGCTCATGGAGCGGAAGTGGTCGACGATCGCACCGCTTGCGAGATCCCCCGCATCGTGGCCGCCCATGCCGTCCGCCACCGCCCAGACGCCGATCTCGACATCGACGAAGAAACGGTCCTCGTTCAGCTCGCGCCGTCGTCCGCGGTCGCTCAGCGCCCAGCTTTCGAAGCGGATGCGCTGTCCCCCATCCGTGCTCAACGCTTCCGACATTCCAGGTCTCCCGAGGGCGGAACGGTTCGCGGGTGGCCGCGGCCCGTCAGGCCGTGCCGCCGATCATGCTGATGTAGAAATAGGGATCGGGCAATCCGCCGCAGCTATAGACGCTCGCGCCGGAGGTCTGGCTGCCGTCCGTCCACCAGATGCTGCGTCCGGCGGTGGCGGCGACGTAGTCCTCGTCGCGAAGGCCCTGCAGCAGATCTTCCGCGCCGGGAGTGTCGCTTCGCCAGAGCTTGCCGCGATGGAGGTCCGTGCCTTGCTCCGCCCGATCGTCGGCAGCGCCGGGATGATCTAGCCCGGAGAGAAGCGAGGAGGGATCGCTGGTCGCGTCGTCCTCCAGCGTCTCCAGAAGACGGTCCTCCAGCGCACGGTACCAACCGTCGTCGGACCGCATCGTCGGCGGGAGCGAAAAGGTTCCCTCCTCGCCGTGGCCGATGAGGGTCATCGGGAAGAAGCGCCCGACGCCATCGACCGAGGGCATGGTGACGCCGGCGCATCCCGTGCCGAAGACGCCGGGGCCGATCCAGAAGCGCCAGAGCGGGGCGACCAGATACAGGTCCTGCCAGTCGCGACCGAGCTGGTTGCGGCTGGCGGCCACCGCCGATTGCATCCAGGTCTCGAACGGTTCGAGGATTGGGCGCGGTAGGCCGAGCGAGACGAAATCGCGCTTTTGCGGGTACTTGCCGAAGAGCCCGACCGGCATGGCTAGAGCCCCGCCGGGCATTTGAACTGCGAGAGCGCCGGGTTGGCGAGTGGCCTTGCGGCCGTGCCCATCTCGAAGCGATAGGACACCTCGCGGCCACCGATGACGAAGCGCGCCGTCAGGTCGTCGCCGCTCGGGCTGACGCTGCCGGCGTCGAGCACCCGCATCAGCGCCCAGGGTCCGTTTCGGGCTACCGAGGAGTCGCGGCCCGGGAGTTCGGGGAGGATGGTGATGTTCGCAGCTCCTCCGGTCGTTGCGCCCGGCCAGGTGAGGCTTGCGGGCAGATTGCCGATCTGGCGCGAGGTGATGAAGGTGCCGTTGATCTCGAGCAGCGCCATCTCCGCGTCGCCCGAAAGCGTGTTCGGCTGCACGGTCAGCTGCACGTTCGGCATCGAGCCGCCGGTCGGGAAGAAGGCGTCGCGGATTTCGGCGGCGCGCTGGAAATCGCGCAAGGTCGCGTTCGACATCTCGCGGCCGACACGCGAATCGGATTTCCAGATCCAGGTCTCGCCGCTCATGTCGGCGAGCGGAGCAAGATTCTGGACGAAGAAGCGGTCGATGATGCCGTCGGGAGCGAAGAGGCGCGCGAAGTCCGACAGCGTCACATCGCGCTCGCTCGCCTTGTCGAAGGGATAGCGGTTGGCTGCGATCTGCTGGCAGGTGCGCGTCACCGTCGAGTTCATCATCTGAGTGAGCTGCGCGATGGAGGTTCCCGCCGCGTCGCCCTCGAAGTCCTCCGCCGCGCTCTGCACCATGACGGCGAGCGGGCGCGGCAGGCGGGAGGCGTTGGCGCGGAGGCCGACGACGTTGACCTGGAGGGCGGCGTTGGCGCGCTCGGCCTGGGAGGGGTTCGTCGCGGAGAGGACGAGGTTCTGGTAGACCTCGTAGAAGTTCTGGACGACGGAATCGATCGGGCGCTGGCCCTGCGGGCCGTCGACCATCATCTGCCAGGGTTTGAAGAAGGCCTCGATGTTGGCGCCGGGGATGATCTGCGCCGCGCCCCCAGTCCCGCCGAAAGCTCCGCCCGCGCGCCCCTGTGCCTTGCGCAACGCGAGGTCTATGCCGATGCGCGAAAAGGCGCCGGAGCGGTCGCGCAAGCGCCGTGCGGCTTCGGCCATGACGGCATTCTGGATGCCCGACTGCTCCACCGAGCCGACGCCGGCGACGACGCCCTCCACGTCGACGCTCTGCTGGCGCTCCTCGGTCAACACGGTCTCGTCGCGAATCGACTGGATGATCTGGCGCAGCGGCGAGGTGGGGGCCGAGAGGGCAGAGAGGATCTGATATTGCGGCTTGTCTGCGGAGAGCTGGCGGAAGCGGATGTTGGTCAGCACCTTCTCCCAGCTCTCGATGAAGTCGTTGCGGTAGCGGTCGAGAAGCTGGGGGCCGAGCTGGGAGAACTGTTCTTCCACCGCCTGCTGCTGACCGACTTCGCCCATCACCCACTGGTCCTCGATCAGCCGGTCGGCGACGGCGGCCAGCTGATCGAGATAGAAATCGTGGAAGCCGGAATAGGTGAAGAGGCCGGGAATGCGGAGCTCTTCGATGGGCGTTCCATCGATCGTCTCGAAGACGAGCGCGGTGTCAGGTCCGCCGCGCTGGACGACGACCCAGTCCTCGATCTCTGCGGAGTAACCCGTCGAGCGGATCAGCGCATAGGCTCTGTCGGCGATGTTCATGCGGGCGAGCGCCCGCTGGGCGTTCTCGATCAGAGGGCCGTTCAGCTCGAAGGTCGGGCGCTGGCCGATGCCGAGATCGAGCATAGCCTCGAGATGCTGCTCCAGATCGACGCGCGCGGCGGAATTGGCCGCGCCCGGATAGAGGTTCGTCTGCCAGTCCGAAGTCATCCATGTGGCGATGAGGTCGCGATCGATCTTCGGCGCGTTGCCGCCGAGCATCAAATAGACCTTCAGCGCCTCGTAGAGCGCGATGGGGTCGTCCATCACGGCCTCGATCTGCTGCTCGAGGCGCAGGATCAGCCGTGAGCGGAACATGCGCTCCAGCGCCTCCCGGTAGCTGGTCTCGGCGGCGGACACCAGGCGGGGGCGTTGTGAGAGGCCGAACTTTTCCGAGGTCGGCGTCGGCGCGTCGCGGTTGAGATAGCCGACCGCCATCGAGCGGAGCTGATGCAGCGGCTCCAGCACGGCTTCGAGGTTGACGTCGTCGATCGTGGTGCGCTTCAGTTCGGCGTTGGCAAGGACGCGGTATTCGTCGACGGAGCGGTTGGTCGAGGCGATGAGCTGGCGGTTGGCGGTGTAGCTGACGGCCCAGACGCCGAGGACGCCGAGCGTAATCACGCCGACGATGCCGAGGACGCCGTAACGCAGAACCGCGGCGCGGCGCACGGCCGTCATGTCCCGCGTCACCCAGCCGGACTCGGCAAAGATCACCTTCTTCAGGAGATCGTGCAGGAA
>JACMIV010000042.1 GCA_014380965.1 Rhizobiaceae bacterium
CCGAGCTTCTCCAGATCCTGCGTCTGGAACACCATCGCCGCCACGCGGTCGTCGGAAACGGCACGGGATTCGCAGACGACGATGTATTCGACGCCGCGTTCGGTCTCCTGAGGCGGCGTCGCCCCGGTCGATGCAATCTTGGTGATGGCGTCCTTCCAGGCGGCCGGCAGAGCCGGTTGCGGGACACGGCCAAGCTCGCGAACCGTTACGTCGCGAAGGCCTTTGGCGAACTCGTAATTGCCCGGGCACGATGAGAAGCGCGCCCGCATCGCGTTGGCTTCCTTCATCCGCACTGCCACCATCGCCGACCGCTTTGCGTCGGGGATGACGAAGATGACCTGCTGGAGCGTGTACTCCGTGGTCGACGGCTTCTCGCCGCCCTGCTCTAGCATTCGGCGGACGGCCTCCTGCTCCGTGACGCGCCCGCCGCTGCCCGACTCGTTGCGCACATTGGCCTGGACCGCCTGTCCCCAGCCCATCTGAACGCGGATGTATTCCTTGAAAGCCTTCTCTGAGAACCCGACCTGCCCGAAAATCTGACCGAGCTGGCTCGGCGTGAGCTTGTTGTCGGAGGCAAACTTCTGAAAGGCCTGTTCAACGGCGCCGTCCGGAACGTTGATCCCCCGCCGCCGGATCTCCTGCTTCTTCAGGGCCTCGTCGACGAGTTCCTCTGTCGCTGCCGTCGTCGTGTCTCCCGACACGCGCCGAAGCTTGAGGAAGGCCGACCGCTGCTTGATCGCGAACGTGGTGATCGGCTCCTTGTTCACGATGATGGTGATCTCGGACGCGGCATGAGCCGGCGGGGCAAGCATCGTCGAGCCGAGACCCGAAGCGGTCAGCATGGAGAGGGCAAGCGCCGAGCGCTGGAAGAGACGGTCGAACGGCATGAGGTCACGGGCTCCCGAAAATCCTTGGCGTCGGCGACGATGCGACGACGACATTCCTCGTCCTTTAAGCGGATGCTTTGGCAAAACCATGGTGCCCAATGGCAATTCCAGCGCAATTCCACCAACGTCCTCTCCCGAGGCGTCAAGTATGCCGCAAGAGTCGCGTCATTCGTCGCCTTCGAGATCGTAATCGTATTCGAAGTCGGCGATCGTGCGAAGGCCGACGGTGAACATGATTTTGTTCTCGGCATCGTTGATCTGGTAGGCGTCTTCGGTGCTTTGATAGGTGGCGATCAGGCTGAAGCACTCGTCGAGGTAGCCGATGCCGACCGCGCGGCTGATCAACGTCGAGTTTTCGACATCGTATCCGATCGATCCGAAAGCCGTCCAGTTCTCCGTCAGCTTGAGGCTGGCATTGGTCGTCAGCTGGCTGCGGTCTTCCGTAAAGCCGTAGATTTCCTGCTTGCCGATGAAGGAATAAATGACGCCGAGCGAACCACGGCTGTTCGAATAGGTGCCAGCGAGATCGGTGCGGCGAACATCCAGTGTTTCCTCGTCGAAACGTCCCTGAATGCCGAGTTCGAGACCGATGGGGGTTCCGAGCGCGACCGAGCCGACATAATCCGAGCGACTTGTTTCCAGGCCGGAGTCGAAGCCGACTAGGGCGAGATCGACCTCGTCGTAGGAATTGTTACCGCCGATGACGTATGACTGCCCGGCCATGGCGTCGAGCGAGTAGCCCGTTGCATAGGTCCCGGCGTAGCGCAGGCCGACATTGGCCCGGCTGCCGCCCTCGATGCGGTCATAGCCCGAGAACTTGTCCTTCTCGAAGAGGTTCGCTGTCGAGAATACGAGGCCTTGAGCGTCCTCGTTCGGCAGCTCGCCTGCCTCGGTCTCGTTCGGACGCAACAGCAATTGCCCGATCGGCTCGATGATGTGCGAAGCCGATGCCGTTTCGATCAGCACGGGGTAGCGCGCTTCCAGCCCGGCGGTCGCCATTCCGCGAAATCCGGCCTCGTCGACATCGGCGCCGCCGAGGCTGGCCGGCAGCAGCCTCCCCTCCAGGGGGTCGGCCGGAAAGCCGAAGCCGTCGACCGTCATCTCGGCCCGGTAGACGTCGCCGCGCAACCCGAGGGACGGCGTCAGAAGCAGGCCCTGGTCGGTCGTGATCGTCCGGCGCCACTCGGTGTTCATGGTCCCGCGGGTGTAGTCGCCCTCCAGCGCGCTGCGATCGAAGAAATCGTCGCGGAACGGAAACAGGCGGTTGGGGGAGGCGTCCGTGTCGTCCGCCCGCGCATCGCAGCCGCCGTCGACGAGAAAACCGGGCTCGCACAGGAGGAGCAGCGAAGCATTGCTGTCGCCGCGCGAGAGGTTCGTCACGTTCACGTCGATCTCGACCTCGCCGCCGAAGACGTCGTCCTCGATGCGCTCGTAGTCGAGGCCAGGCAGGATTTCCGGCTGGACGTCCTGGTCGAACTCGCTGTCGGTCTGGATATCGAAGCGCTGGGCCCTGAGGTCGAAGAAACTCCGGTCGCCGAGGCCCGTCAGGTAGATTTCCGAAGTGTGGAACGGTTGGTTGAAGTTCTCGATTTCGTACGTCGTCGCGAAGTTCTGGTCGGTTTGCGCCAGGATGTCCCAGCCGAAGGTCCAGCGGTCACTGAGCGCGAAGTTGCCGGTGGTTCCGATCATCCCGCGGTCGACCGTGTCGAAGTCGGGCGTGTTGATGTCGAAGGCATTTGGATCGTTCTGCGAGATGCCGGCGGCCTGGAGCGTAAAGAAGCCGTTCGTCGTGGCCTGCCGGTACTCGATTTCGCCGAGGAAGCCCTGCTTGCTGTAGTAGGTGCCGGCGACGGTCACGTCGTAGCTGTCGGACAACGCGAAGAAGTAGGGAACGCGTACGCCATAGCCGAGCTCGTCGGAATTCTTGAAGCTCGGAATGAGGAAGCCGCTCTTGCGCTTCACCGTCGGATCGGCCGACTGGAAGTAAGGCAGGTAGGCGATCGGCGCGCCGAACATTTCGAAGCGCGCGCCGTAGTAGCGGATGACTTTTTCCTGCTGATCCCAGACGATCTTGCGCGCCTTCACCTGCCAAAGCGGCGCGCGCTCGGGGTTCTCCTTGCAGGCCTCGCAGGCGGTATAGACGCCCTGCTCGAAGCTTGTGACGTTGCCATTCTCGCGAACGGCACCGCGTGCGAGAAAACGCGTGTTCTCCGGCGTCTCGATGCGCAGCGCGTTGATGAAGCCATCGGCGAAGTCGTCCGTGATGTCTGCGCTGTCGGCATAGATCCTGTTGCCGTCAGGCTGCAAGAGCTCCACGTCGCCCGACGCGATGAGCCGGCGGGTCTTCTGATTGTAGATCACCCGGCGGGCAACGATCTTGTAGCCGCCATAGTCGATCTGCACGCCGCCGTCCGCCGTGACGACGCCCGACTCGCTGTCGTAGACGACCGTGTCGGATTCCAGGAAAAGCTGGGCGTCGCTCGGCACGTCGACCGCCGCGCCGAGATCGCCGATCGGCGCCTGCGCCGACGCGATCGTTCCCGTGGCGACGACAGCCGTAAGGGCCACGCCAGCCAGGAGGGCTAGGCGTCGGGCCTGTCGATGTTCGAAGCGCGAGTTCCCCCTCGCTGTCATACTAACCATCCTCTTGGTGGAGCAGGATCGTCACCCCGATAAATCCTGCCGCCACGACCGGGAACCAGGCCGCTGCGATCGGTGGAACCACCGAATTGCTTCCGAGCGCCTGAGCCAGGAACGTTACGACGTAAAGCACGAAGCCGGCAACGATGCCACCGACGATCGTCCTGCCGGACTGTCCCGTCCTCGCAAACCGCATGGCGACCGTGGCGGCAAGAAGCGTCATCGCGACGAACAAAGCCGGCTTGGCCACTAAGGTATTGTAATGCATGGCGAAAGCCTCGGCGTTGTAACCAAGGCTGCGCGCCACGTCGATCTTCGAACGGAGCTCCCAGATCGGAATTGCCTGCGGATCGGCCAGCCGCTGCTCGACATATTCCGGCCTGAGCGTCGTCGGCAAGCGGTAGGTGGAAAGTCTCTCGGGAGTGTAGCCGATGCGCGTCACCGTCGGCGACGCGATCTCCCAGGCGTTCTCGACGAGCTTCGCCTGCGGGGCGTCGATCCGCTCCCGCACGGTCCCGTCGTCGCCGAGGATGAAGGCGGTGACGCCGCCGAGCTCCAGCCCGTTGCCTGCGATCGCCTTCGCCCCGATGATCGAGGAGACGCCGCCGCCGCTTTGGCGGAGCCAAGGCGACAGACCGCTGCCGGCCTGCGTCGAGCCGCCGGCCAGCTGCGTCTCGATGTTGGCGGACTGCGCCTGCGCCATCGCCGCCAGCGGATTGTAGAGGAAGGTCGCGGCGAGACCGAGGAGGATCGAGCCTGCCACGAAGGGCGCGAGGATCTGCCAGACGGAGACGCCGGAGGCACGCGCCACGACAAGCTCCAGCTTCTTGTTCAGCGACAGGAGCGTGAAGATCGAAGAGAACAGAATGATGAAGGGGAAGGCCTGCTCGATGAAGGCGGGTACCCGGAGCGCTGAGATGAGGGCGATGGTCTCGAAGCCGATGTCGGCGAACCGCCCGCGCCGGCTCACCTCGATCATGTCGACGAGATAGACGAGCGCGAAGACCACCACCAGCGTCGAGAAGAAGCTGATCATGAAGCGCCGGAAGAAGTAGGCGTCGAGCGTCCTGTTCATCGCGCGCCCGCTCCGTGTCCCGAAGCGCGCGACGGCGAGAAGAGACGGCCGACGCGCCGCAGGCCGTCACCGAGCCGGTTGAAGATGGCGAGGTCGGACACGTTCACGCTCGCCCGCAGAAGCACCACGCTGAAGGCGATCGATGCGGCCGGGATGAGGAAGACGATGAACTGGAGTCGCATGTCCCGTTCCACCAGGGAGAGCGAGACGAAGCCGAGCGCCTTGAGGAAGAGGGCGCCCGCCAGCCCAAGACCCATCGCGGGCCCTGCGCCCTGACGGTTGGTTCGCGGCTGGCTTGCGACGACGAGCGCCCAAAGCGCGAAGGCGACGGGGTAGAGCCAGTCCGACAGGCGTTGCGCGAGCTCCTTTGTGAAGCTCTGAGGTTTGTTCTGGTAGTCCTCGTCGTTCGCGTCGGGAAAGACGAGATCGGCCGTTGGGCGCTCGGATGATCGCGTCCAGTCGCCGTCGGTTTCCGGCCTGAGGTCGGCGAGGTCGAAGGCATAGGTCTGGAACTGGATGATCGACACCGCTCCGTCGGCGGCGGTCCGCCGGTGCAACTGCCCGTCGTTGAGCAGAAGATAGGACTCCTCGCCCCGCTCGAGCAGCGTCGCCTCCTTGGCGAAGTAGGTGAGATCGACTGTCGGATCGCGCTGGTCCGACATGAACAGGCTTTCGACGGTCGAGCCGCGGACCTCGCCGATCGAGATCGTCAGCCCGTCCTGCAATTCCTCGAACCGGCCGGGCTGGAGGAAGAGCGTGATCGCATCGGCATTGATGGTGCGCAGTCCATTGTAGAAGCCGCGCTGCGCCGCCGGGCCGAGGACGTGGGAGTTGAACAGGATGACGAGGCCTGCCAGAAGCCCGAGAAGGAGGATCGGCTTCTGCACGACGAAGCCGGAGGCTCCGGACGAGGCGATCACGGCACGCTCGCTGTCGGCGTTGAGCCCGTTCAACGCCTGAACGGCTCCGATCACCACCGCAAATGGAATGACGCCGGCCGCAAGATCGGGAATCAGCATCAGCGCGATCCAGAAGATGTTGCCGGCGGCGGAAGCGCTGGTGCGCACGATGTCGACGCGCTGCAGCGCCTGGACGACCCACACGATCACGACGAGGGACGCGAGCGAGCCGAGGCTGAGCACAAGCGCCCGGCGGAAGATGTAGCGTTCGAGAAGGCTCATGGCGTCATCGCTCGTCGGGTCTTCTCGTGCCCTTTCGGGGCGGGATCGCGCCCTCGCGGGATAAGAATGCGCCCTCGCCGGGCCGGGTCTTGCCGTCTGAGGCCGGGATGGCGCATCCCCTCGGATCGTTCAGTGTGTCGCATGGCCGACCCTCAGAGTGGAGCAGCTTGGCTAAAGAAGGGCGAACGAACACGGTTGACGAAGCCTTAACCCCGGGCCACTCCCTTGCAAAGCAGGCGCATCCTTCCATGATAGCGGCTGTGTCATTTGCACCACGTCCTCCCGGTGGGCAGCGGGCGAAGCACCGAGCCGCAAAAGCTTACGCGTCGCACGTCGTTTCCGTTCGCAGGGACGAACCGCGCCTCTTTCCCATCCCCGATCGGAGCCTTCATGTCCGCCAGCCCGTCCGTTGAGTTTTTTCCGATGGATCTGCCCGAGAAGGGCGTCCTCGTGGTGTTCGCAGGCGAGGGCGCAGCGCTCGCGGGCTCGGTGCCGGCAGCAATCGCGGATCGCGTCGCCCGGGCGGCTACGACCAACGCCTTCAAGGGTAAGAGCCTTGCGACGCTCGATCTCCTGGCACCGGGCGGCGTCGAGCTCGACCGCGTCCTCGTCGTCGGGCTGAAATCGGATACCGCCTATGGCGAAGAGGATTGGTTGAAGGTGGGCGGAACGATCGCCGCCAAGACCAAGGGCGCGGAAGCGATCACGATCTGGTGCGATGCCGCCGACGGCGCTCTCGCAGCGGTCGATGCCGCGCGAATCGCGGCAGGCATGCTGCTTCGCGCCTACACGTTCGACCTCTACAAGTCGAAGAAGGGCAAGAAGGCCGGCGACGACGAGCCGGAGCCAGATGTCGCCTCAGCCGTCTCGTTTGCGGTCGCGGACGTTGCCGCCGCGAAAGCTGCCTTCGAGACCGAGAAGGCCATAGCGGACGGCGTCGTCCTTGCTCGCGACCTCGTCAACGAACCGGCGAATGTCCTCGGCCCCATCGAATACGCCGATCGCATCGCCGCGCTCTCCGAACACGGCCTCGCCGTCGAGATCCTCGACGAAGCGGCCATGACTGAGCTGAAGATGGGCGCGCTTCTCGGCGTCGCGCAAGGCTCCCCGCGTCCGGCGCGCATCGCGATCCTGCGCTGGGACGGCGGGCCCGATGGCGAGGCGCCGGTCGCCTTCGTCGGCAAGGGCGTCGTCTTCGACACTGGCGGCATCTCGATCAAGCCGGCCGGCTCGATGGACGAGATGAAGGGCGACATGGGCGGCTCTGCAGCCGTGGTCGGTCTCATGCGCGCGCTCGCTGCCCGCAAGGCGAAGGTCAACGCCATCGGCATCGTCGGCCTCGTCGAGAATTCCGTCGACGGCCTCGCCCAGCGCCCCGGCGACATCGTGACAGCCATGTCCGGCACGACGATCGAGGTGCTGAACACCGACGCCGAAGGCCGTCTCGTCCTCGCCGACGCGCTCTGGTACTGCCAGAATCGCTTCAAGCCGAAGTTCATGATCGACCTTGCGACCCTTACCGGCGCCATCATCGTTGCCCTCGGCAACCATCAGGCCGGCCTCTTCTCCAACAACGACGAGCTCGCCGAGCGCCTCCACGCCGCCGGCAAGACGACGGGCGAGAAGGTCTGGCGCCTGCCGCTCGGGCCGGAATACGACAAGATGATCGAGGGCAAGTTCGCCGACATCAAGAACATCGGCAGCGGGCGGGCCGCAGGTTCGATCACCGCGGCGCAGTTCCTCCAGCGTTTCGTCAACGACCTGCCTTGGGCCCATCTCGACATCGCGGGCACGGCCATGGGCTCGCCGGCGAACGAGTACAACCAGTCCTGGGCTTCCGGCTACGGCGTCCGCCTTCTCAACCGCCTCGTCGCCGATCACTACGAGACGGCCTGACCATGACGGGAAGACGGGCGGGACGATCGAGATGGCCGAGGTTCTCTTCTATCATCTGACCGAAAGCCGGCTCGAGGAGGCTCTGCCCGATCTCCTCGAGAAGTGCCTCGCCCGCGGCTGGCGCGTTGTGGTCCAGACGCTGACGGAGGAGCGCCGCGACGCGCTCGATCATCACCTCTGGACCTTTCGCGACGACGCCTTCATCGCTCACGGCACGGATGCCGACGGCTCCGGCGCCCTGCAGCCGATTCTACTCACCGTCGACGCCGCGCAGGCCGCCAACGACCCGCAATGTCGGTTCCTGGTGGAAGGCGCCGAACCGGCTTCGCTGGAGGGCTACGTGAGGGGGGTCTACCTCTTCGACGGCCACGACGAGGCGCAGCTTTCGAGTGCGCGGGCGCGTTGGACGATCGAGAAGAATGCGGGCCATCAGGTCACCTACTGGCAGCAGACCGACGACCGGAGGTGGGTGAAGAAGGCGTGAGGGGAAGTGCCGTTTTGTTGTTCTGCGGTCCGACGACCGTGCGACGCGGCGGCACTTACTCCCCAGTCAGCTCCGGCACGAACGGCTCCCAGCCCTTAGGCTGAAGGTGTTCCTGCGGCTGGTAGCGGATCTTGTAGTCCATCTTGCGCGAGCCCTTCACCCAATAGCCGAGATAGAGATAGGGCAGGCCGAGCTTCCGGGTGCGCTCGATGTGGTCGAGGATCATGTGAGTGCCGAGGCTGCGCTCGTGCTCCTCGGGCTCGAAGAACGAGTAGACCATCGACATGCCGTCGCCCATCACGTCGCTGAGCGCAGTGGCGACGAGCGCGCCGTCGGACGCTGGGAGAAACCCCGAATCGGGTCCGCGGCGGCGATATTGAACGATCCGCGTATCGACCTGGCTGTCCTCGACCATCATGGCGTAGTCGAGCACCGACATTTCCGACATGCCCCCCTTGGCGTGACGATCGTCGAGGTAACGGCGAAAGAGCGCGTACTGCTCCGTCGAGGGCGTCGCGATTTCCATGCGGCCGACGAGGTCGCGGTTCTTCGCCGTCACGCGCTTCATCGACTTGGTCGGCTCGAAGCGGTCGACGAGGATGCGCACGGAAACGCAAGCTCGGCAGCGCTCGCAGGCGGGCCGGTAGGCGATGTTCTGGCTGCGCCGGAAGCCGCCTTGCGTCAGGAGGTCGAGCAGGTCCGGCGCGCGATCCCCGACGAGATGCGTGAAGACCTTCCGTTCGAACTGGCCGGCAAGATAGGGGCAGGGGGAGGGGGAGGTGAGAAAGAACTGCGGCGTCTGCGGCTGATGGTGAGCAGTCATGTCAGCGCAACCTTCCCCGCCTCTGAATTCCGCCGTGCCCGGTCAAATACTAACCACACTGTCCACGCCAATCCAACCGTTCGTCATGACGGATGGACGCAGGGGGAAAACCGGGAATCAGCAAGTTCGTTCTGCAAACCGGCGACGGAGGAAGGCTTGGGTCAGCGGTCGCGGACGACGACGGTGCCGAGCAGGAGATCCTGGAGGAGCTGCTTCTTTGGCGTGAAGATGCCGACAAGGAGGACGAGCGGCGTGAGCACAGCGTTCGAGGCCCAGAAGAGGACGCCATGAAGGATCGCCAACGTCGGATCGACCCGGCCGCCGTCGAGACGCAAGAGCTTTACGCCGGCAAGCCGCATTCCCGGCGTCGCCTGCGCCGCGCCGCCGAGGGTGAAGCCGATATAGGCGATGGCGATGATCGGCAGGAGTGCGCCGTAGAGCACCCAGCCGAGGCCGAACGTGACGATCCCGAGCAGAAAGACAACGACGGAGGCTGGGACCCAGAGCAGGAGAATAAAAGTGTAATCCACAACGAAACCGACGATTCGGCGTGTCCGCACCCCGTCGTAACGGCGCGAGGCTTCACTATGGTGTTCCCGCGTTTCGAAATGCGGAGTGCTGCGGTCGCTCATAAACGATCTTCAAACGTCCGGGGCCAGAGTAAGGCAGGCCGAGAGGAGAGCCGGATGCCTCCGTCGCGTTTTAATTGGGGACGGAACTCGGCTATTCAACGCGCAAGGCGTCTGGCTTGCCGCACAAACTTTGCCTCCGCCGGATGAAGCGGGTCACGCTCCCTGCCGCCGGCCTCGAAATGCTCAAGCCCCGCGAAGACGTCTGGCGACCCGCGGCGAGAAATAACTGAGAACACCGGCCGCGCCAGCGCGTTTGAAGGCGGCAAGGCTCTCCATCATCGCGCGGTCGCCGTCGAGCCAACCGTTCGCCGCGGCCGCCATGATCATCGAGTACTCGCCCGAGGTCTGGTAGGCGAACGTCGGCATGGCGAAGTTCTGGGCAAGCTTTGCGACGATGTCGAGATAAGGCATCCCGGGCTTGACCATGATCATGTCCGCGCCTTCTGCGATGTCTTGTTCGGCCTCGCGAAGCGCCTCGGCGCCGTTGCCGTAGTCCATCTGGTAGGTCCGCTTGTCGCCGCGCAGCATGGATCCCGAGCCGACCGCTTCGCGGAACGGCCCGTAGAATGCCGAGGCGTATTTCGCCGCATAGGACATGATGAGCGTGTCTGAAAAGCCTTCCGCGTCAAGCGCCGCTCGTATGCAGGCGACGCGCCCGTCCATCATGTCGGACGGGCCGATGATGTCGCACCCGGCCTTCGCCTGGACTATGGCCTGCCGGCACAGCATCTCGACCGAAGCGTCGTTGTCGATCCGGTGCCCGCGCATGATCCCGTCGTGACCATGGCTGGTATATGGATCGAGCGCTACGTCGCAAAGGATGCCGACCTCCGGTACCGCCTCCTTGATCGCGCGGGTGGTGCGGCAGACGAGATTGGCGTCGTTTACTGCCTCGGTCCCGCCCTCGTCGCGCAAAGCCGGGTCCGTGAATGGAAAGAGTGCGATCACCGGGATGCCCAGGTCGCGCGCCTCGCGCGCGGCGTCGACGCAACGCGCGAGCGACAGCCGGAAGACGCCAGGCATCGCCGCAACCGGCTCGTCCGCGCCGCTTCCCTCGCGCACGAAGATCGGCCAGATCAGATCGTTGACCGTGACCTCCGTCTCGCGGACGAGCCGGCGGGTCCAGTCGTGCTGGCGCAGCCGTCGCAGGCGCGTTCCGCCCGTCGCCGCGTCGATTCGCTGGGTGGTCTCGCTGCATCTCGTCATCGGCAGCATCCTTGCTTTCTGCGCTAAGTCAGGCCTGTCATGCGACGCTGTCGTCGCCGGCGCCGTCCGCTTCCTTACTAAGAGAGCCGCGCGCGGTCTTCAACGTGTGTCGCGGGGCGGACGTCCGTCCGCTGGCGAAGAAGTGGTCAGAGATGGTCGATTGACCTGCCGATCACTGCGCTCTAGCCTGCGACATATTCCGTGAGCGCCGTGGCATCTCGCTGGATCGGGGCAGTTGGCGTCCCCGCGGTGCGATCTGGCGTCAGACCCGTCTTTCGCCCGCCCGGCATCTCTCGCCCGACGAAAGATCCCCAAGACGAGATGACGATTACCGC
>JACMIV010000311.1 GCA_014380965.1 Rhizobiaceae bacterium
GCGACGGACACCGGCGGCTCGATCCGCCAGCCCGCGGCCTTCACCGGCACGGTCGGCATCAAGCCGACCTACGGACGATGCTCGCGCTGGGGCATCGTCGCCTTCGCCTCCTCGCTCGATCAGGCCGGCCCCATCGCCCGCGACGTGCGCGACGCGGCGATCCTCCTGACGTCGATGGCGTCGACCGATCCGAAAGATACGACGTCCGTCGATCACGCCGTTCCGAACTATGAGGCTTCGGTCGGGCGTTCGGTGAAGGGGATGCGGATTGGCATTCCGCGCGAATATCGGGTCGAGGGAATGCCGGACGAAATCGAGGCCGTCTGGCAAAAGGGAATCGCCTGGCTGAGGGAAGCAGGCGCCGAGATCGTCGACGTGTCGCTGCCGCACACGAAATATGCGCTGCCGGCCTATTACATCGTCGCGCCTGCCGAGGCCTCGTCCAACCTCGCCCGCTACGACGGCGTCCGCTACGGCCTTCGCGTGCCCGGCAAGGACATTCTCGAAATGTACGAAGGAACGCGCGCGGCAGGCTTCGGCCGCGAGGTCAAGCGCCGCATCATGATCGGTACCTATGTCCTTTCCGCCGGCTACTACGACGCGTACTACATCCGAGCGCAGAAGGTCCGCACCCTCATCCGGCGCGACTTCGAGACCGTCTACGCCGACGGCATCGACGCGCTCCTGACGCCGGCGACTCCGTCGGCAGCCTTCGGCATCGCCGACGAGGACATGAACGCCGATCCCGTGAAGATGTATCTCAACGACATCTTCACGGTGACGGTGAACATGGCCGGACTGCCCGCCATCGCGGTTCCCGCCGGGCTTTCGGCTACAGGCACGCCGCTCGGGCTTCAGCTCATAGGCCGCCCCTTCGACGAGGAGACGCTGTTTACGGCCGCGTCGGTCATCGAGAAGGCCGCCGGGCGTTTCGAGCCGGCGAAGTGGTGGTAAACCGATGGTGACGGCAGGCTCACAGTGAGACAGCAGCCTTCGCCACTGCGCGAAGAGAGGGCGGGACCCGTATGACCGAGACGACGAGCGCCCCGCTTCCCGAAGACGTCGGCAGGCCACGCCGCGCGGAAAAGCAGATCGAGCGGGTGATCTTTCTCAGCCGCTGGCTTCTCGCGCCGTTCTATCTCGGCCTGTTGATCGCCGCCGCGATGCTCCTCTTCCACTTCCTCGTCGAACTCGTCCATTTCGTCGGGCAAAGCTTTACCGCGACGGAGACCGAGATGATCCTTGGCATCCTGACGCTTGTCGACCTGACTCTGATCTGCAGCCTCGTCCTCATCGTCGTCTTCTCCGGCTACGAGAACTTCGTCTCGCGCATCGACCCGGCCGAAAATCCCGGCTGGCCGGAATGGATGTCGAAGATCGACTTCGTCGGGCTGAAGCAGAAGCTCATGGGTTCGATCGTCGCGATCTCGGCGGTCCAGCTTCTCAAAGCCTACATGAACCTCGGGGACGTGATCGATTGGCAGAGGCTCGCCTGGCTCGCCGGTATCCATCTTTGCTTCGTCGTGTCCGCCCTGCTGCTCGCGCTGACCGACAAGATGTCGGACGATCACTGACGTGACCGTCGACGACCGTGCGCCGCGAAAGAGCCCCTCGACCTGCGAAACCCTCGCCGATGCGCGGCTTGCGATCGACGCGCTGGATGGCGAGATCATCGACCTCTTCGCCGAGCGCCTCGCCTACATCCGCCATGTCGTCGGGATCAAACGTGCCGCCGGCCTTCCCGCCGCGATCCCCGAACGGGTGGCCGAAGTCGTCGGCAATGCCCGCCGCAACGCCGAGCAAAGGGGGCTCGATCCGGAGCTGTTCGGGCCCTTCTGGGAAAAGCTGGTCGATGCGGCGATTGCCGAGGAGGAACGGCTCCTCGGCGGGTGATTGTACCGAAGTCTGACCTTCAACGCCGGGGAGACTGACTAGCGGACGTTTCGGTAGACGTCGTCGAAGGCCAGATGAGCGCCGACGCTTTCGAGATGCACCGTTCCGACGTCTTTTTCGACATGTTTGGGCTCGGTCGGCCAGTCGCCACTTTCTTCCCGCGTCCACTGCCAGACGTATCGCTTGTCTTGACCGACGATCAGGTAGGTCTTGAGGCCAGCGAGCGCCTGATATTCCCTGAGCTTGTTGCCGAAGTCGACTTTGCAATCCTGCGTCTCGGCCCAGCAGAAAAAGGCGTCGATCGCCAGTCTCTCGACCGGCGGGGGTGTCTCCTTAGCGGCGTTCATGATGGCCTGCTCCTTGGCCGTCTCCCGACTGTAGCGCAACGCACGATCGTCCGAAACGACCGTCCACAGGACGATCGTCCCGATCAAGGCCGCGCTTGAACGCCTTCAGCGTTTGCTCTAGCCCTTGCCAACACTCCAAAGACCCTGCCCGAAAGCCCGCCATGACCCTCGTCGACAGCCGCATTCCCGACCCGAAGAAGTTCATCGCCGGAGCCACCGGCGACTGGGAGATCGTCGTCGGGCTCGAAGTGCATGCGCAGGTACTCTCGAACGCCAAGCTCTTCTCCGGCGCCTCGACCACCTTCGGCTCCGAGCCGAACGACAACGTGTCGCTGGTCGACGCGGCCATGCCCGGCATGCTGCCCGTCATCAACGAGGAATGCGTGCGTCAGGCGATCCGCACCGGGCTCGGCCTCAAGGCCAAGATCAACAACCGCTCGGTCTTCGACCGCAAGAACTACTTCTATCCAGACCTGCCGCAGGGCTACCAGATCTCGCAGTTCAAGGACCCGATCGTCGGAGAGGGCGTCGTCCAGGTCTCCGTCGGGCCGAACTCGAAGGGCGAGTTCGACGAGGTCGAAATCGGGGTCGAGCGGCTGCATCTGGAACAGGACGCCGGCAAGCTCCTGCACGACCAGCACCCGTCGATGTCGCTCGTCGACCTGAACCGTTCGGGCGTGGCGCTGATGGAGATCGTGTCGAAACC
>JACMIV010000312.1 GCA_014380965.1 Rhizobiaceae bacterium
CGTCGGCGAGCGCGCGCTTCAGCGGCCCAACGGCGGCCGTGTTCCACTCCTCGGACTGGAAGTCGTCGATCGACACGAAGGTCGGCTCGCCGCCCATCGTGAGGCGCACGTCGTTCGCCGTCAGCTCCGCGTCGACCGTCCGGCCGAGCGCGTCGAGCGCCTGCCAGCTCTCGTCCGAGAAAGGCGCGGAGACGCGCGGCCGCTCCGCGATGCGGTCCACCGTCATCTCGAAGTGGAACTGGACTTCCGCATAGTCGACGGCGCCCGAGATCGGTGCGGCCGAGCGGTAGTGCGGCGTCGCGGCGAGCGGAACGTGGCTCTCGCCGGTCATGAGGCCCGAGGTCGGGTCGAACCCTATCCAGCCGGCACCGGGGAGATACACCTCGGCCCAGGCGTGGAGATCGGTGAAGTCGTGGTCGGTTCCGGCGGGGCCGTCGAGCGAGACGCGGTCGGGCTTGAGCTGGATGAGGTAGCCCGAGACGAAGCGCGCGGCGAAGCCGAGATGACGCATGACCTGCACGAGCAGCCAGGTCGTGTCGCGGCAGGAGCCGGAATGGCGCTCCAGCGTCTCGTCCGCCGTCTGAACGCCCGGCTCCATGCGGATGAGGTAGTCGATCCTCTGCGACAGCAGCCGGTTGAGGCCGACGAGGAAATCGACCGTGTGCGTCTCCGACCGATCGAGATCGCGCAGGAAAGCGTCGAGCAGAGGTCCCGCCGGCTCGGTGCCGCGGTAGGCGATGAGGTCGGTGGCGAGCGGCTCCTCGTAGGCGAAGGGCCAAGCCTGCGCGTGCTCTTCGACGAAGAAGTCGAAGGGATTGTAGACCGTCATGTCGGCGACGAGGTCGACCTCGATGCGGAACTCGGTTGCAGGTTCGGGAAAGACGAAGCGGGCGAGGTAGTTGCCGAACGGGTCCTGCTGCCAGTTGATGAAATGGTTCTCGGGCAGAACTTTCAGTGAGTAGGACGGGACGCGCGTGCGGGAATGCGGCGCCGGGCGCAGACGGATGACCTGAGGGGCGAGGCGGACGGGCCGGTCATATTTGTAGTGGGTGACGTGATGGAGGGCTGCAAGGATCGACATCTGTTCAGGTCATGCCCTTTTCATCGGAACGTTAAGCTCGACCATAACCGTTCGTCGAAGCGTCGCAAGCGGCGCGCGTGCGAACTCGTTCGCAGGTGCGAAAATTTAGCCGTTGCCGGTGCCGGGCGCGGGAACCGCCGCGATCAAGCATCATTCAGCGCATACGGCTTCGTCGATGCGACGTCGCTGCTCCCAAGACACAACCGCCTCTCGCCGCGGCAAGGATCTCGAAGCTCATGAAACTGTTCTCCTGCACCTCGTGCAGTCAGGTCGTCTTCTTTGAAAACGTCGTTTGCGAGCGCTGCAACCACGCTCTCGGGTTCGAGCCACAGTCGATGGAGATGGTGGCACTCACATCGTCCGACGGGATCTGGGAGGCTGCCGGGTCGAACGGCGGTTCGGGCGGGGAACGCTGGAAATACTGCGCCAATTACGACCACGGCGTCTGCAATTGGCTGGTGCCCGGGAGCGCATCCGACACGTTCTGCCTCGCGTGCCGCCACAATCTCGTCGTTCCCGATCTTTCGCAGCCGGCCAACGCCGGCCTCTGGCAGCGTATGGAGCGTGCCAAGCGGCGTCTGTTCTACACGCTCCTCGCACTCGGCCTGCCGCTCTCCACGCGCAACGAGATGGCGGAAGGGCTCGGCTTTGCCTTCCTGACCGACGATGCCGGCAGCGACCAGCATGTCATGACCGGCCACGACGAGGGCTTGATCACCATCGCGCTCATCGAAGCGGACGATGCCGAGCGCGAGAAGCGCCGGACCGCGATGGGCGAGCCTTACCGAACGCTGCTCGGCCACTTCCGCCACGAGGTCGGCCACTGGTACTGGGACCGGCTCGTGCGCGACGGCGGGATTACGGGCACGTCGCGGGCGGTCTTCGGCAACGACGAGGTGGATTACGAAACCTCGCTCCAGCGTCACTATGCCAACGGCCCGAAGCCGAACTGGCAGGACGAGTATGTCTCATCCTACGCCGGCGCTCACGCGTGGGAGGATTTTGCCGAGACCTGGGCGCACTACTTCCACATCGTCGACACGCTCGAGACAGGCAACGCCTGGGGACTATCGATCCAGCCGCATCGGGACATGTCGGGTTTCCTTTCGGCGGATCTTTCCCTCGACGTCTTCGCAAACGGCACGACGATCGAGCAGATCGCCAGCGCATGGCTGCCGTTGTCGCTGTCGCTGAACTCGTTCAACAGATCGCTCGGCCAGCAGGACATCTACCCGTTCGTCCTCTCCGAGAAAGTACTCCGCAAGCTCGGATTCATCCACGATCTCGTCCACGGCCGCATCGGATCGAGCCGCGTCGCCATGGGGCAGATGCCAGTGGCCGCAGCCTGAGAGGTGCGCAGCCCTTGCATGGCCGTACCGCTAAAAACAACGGCCTTCGGCTAGTGCATCCGGCCTCCCGCGCTTTAGGTATCGGTGCGGGACGGGTTCTGGAAACATGCGGCCGCCCGGCTTCGAATGCCGGCAAACAGGCTGATGCTGTCTTCAAAGACGCCCCGCGAACATTCTGGACGGAAGACCGCGACGCGCTCGTCCTCGAGGTCTTCTCTTGGCCGCTGCCGCCGATATCGCGGGGCCGAGATACCGCCGGAAACGATGGTGCGAAGGAACATGCCGATATGCAGACGACGAAGAATACGTTTCAGCAGGACACGTCCTGGGGTACTCGCATCACCCCCTCAGGCGCGATGTTTCGGCTCTGGGCGCCGGGCGCGGACCGCGTCGAGCTCGTCTCCGAAGACCTTCCGGGGGGCACGCAGCGCTATCATGCGATGCAGCGTCTCGAAGACGGCTGGTGCGAAATCGAGACGGATGCCGTTCCTGTCGGCGGCGGATACGGCTTCCGGATCAACGGTGGCCAGATCGTGCCGGACCCGGCGGCCCGGGCACAGACCGGCGACGTGCATTCGCTCTCCCGCCTCGTCGATCCGCGCGCCTACGTCTGGAAGACCGCGGACTGGAAGGGCCGCCCTTGGCACGAGACGGTGTTCTACGAGCTGCACACCGGCACGTTCACGCCCGGCGGCATGTTCGACGACATCGTCGAGCGTCTCGACTATCTTGCCGATCTCGGCATCACCGCGATCGAGCTGATGCCGATCGCCCATTTCGGCGGCAAGCGCGGTTGGGGCTACGACGGCGTGCTTCTCTATGCTCCGCATGAGGTCTATGGCGGCGGGGAAGGGCTGAAGCGGCTGGTCGATGCAGCGCACGAGCGCGGGCTGATGGTCTTTCTCGACGTGGTCTACAACCATTTCGGACCGGACGGGAACTACCTCGGCGCCTATGCGCCGCAGTTCTTCCATCCCGAAATCCACACGGCTTGGGGCGCGGCGATTGCCTACGAGAAGCAGCCTGTGCGCGATTTCATGATCGACAATGCGCTGTTCTGGCTCAATGAATACCGCCTCGACGGGCTTCGTCTCGACGCGATCGATTCGATCGAGGATGAGGACCATGTGCCGCTGGTTCAGGAACTCGGCGAGCGCGTCAGGGCCGAGATCACCGATCGGCACGTCCACATCACCAGCGAGGACGCCCGCAACATCACCTGGCACATCGAGCGCGACGGAGATGATCGGCCGAAGATGATCAGCGGCGAGTGGAACGACGACTTCCATCACTGCGCCCACGTGGTAGCGACGCACGAGGAGGAAGGGTATTATAGCGACTACGCCCACAACGGCGTCGCGCAGATGGCGCGATGTCTGGCCGAAGGCTTCGTCTTTCAGGGCGAAATGTCGCATCACCGCGGCCATGAGGTCGGGGTTTCATCCGGCCATCTGCCGCCGACGGCCTTCGTCAACTTCATCCAGAATCACGACCAGATCGGCAACCGCGCCTTCGGCGACCGGCTGACCGACCTGGCTTCGCGGCGGGCGGTGGAGTGCCTCCAGGCCATTTTGCTTCTGTCGCCGCAGATTCCGCTGATCTTCATGGGGGAGGAATTCGGCGACACCCACCCCTTCTGCTTCTTCACAGACTTCGGAGGCGAGCTCGGCGAAGCGATTCGCGAAGGCCGCCGCAAGGAGTTCAAGAAGTTCGCCGCCTTCCAGGGCGAGGAGCAGCGCCAGCTCATTCCCGATCCAAACCTTGAGACGACGTTCCGGTACTCGACGATCGACTGGACGATGAAGGACCGGCCGACCTACCGACGGCGGCTTTTCATGGTGAGGAAGCTGCTGACGCTGCGGCGGGAGAGGATCATGCCGCTCCTCACCGAAATCCCGCCTCATTGCGGAAGCTTCGAAGTCTCGGACACGCGTGCTTTCGTCGTCTCCTGGACCTTGAGAGGCGGCCGCGTGCTCAAGCTTTTCGCCAATCTCGATGACGAGCCATGGACGGTTCCCGAGGGCGTGACGCGGACGGAGCTGACGTCGGGCGAGCTCATCTTCTCCCATCAGAGGGACGCGGCATTGGATCTCAGCCAGGGCGTCCTGCCGGGGCCGTCCGTCGTCTTCCGCCTGTCGGACATGCTCCAGATCGAGGATCTCAGCGATGAGTGAGAGGCTCGACAGGCTTGCCGAAAGCCACGGTATTCAGACCGGCTACATTTCCGAATTCGGCGAGCGCAAGCTCTTGACGGACGAGGCGAAACGAACCCTGCTCGGCGTGCTTGGCATCGATCCGGACACCGGCGAGGACGGCACCTTCGACGAGGCTGCCGACAAGCCGTCGCTGGCCTGCCGGGTGCCGGAGGATCTTGTGCGCCGGAAGGCCTGGGGCATCGCCTGCCAGCTCTACTCCCTAAGGTCCTCCCGATCGCTCGGCATGGGCGATCTTTCGGACCTTGCAGAGCTCGCCGAGATCGCGGGACGGGCGGGAGCCGCTTTCGTCGGCGTCAACCCGCTGCATGCGCTCTTCCTCGCCGATCCCGGCCGGTTCAGTCCTTATTCGCCCTCGACGCGCCGCTTCCTCAACCCGCTCTACATCGCCGTCGACGCGCTCGAAGGCGGCGATGCCGCCATCGCCGCACTGCGTGCGTCGGAGCCGAGCCTCTTCGGAGGCCTCGACGGCGACTTCGTCGACTATCGCGCGGCCGGCAACCTCCGGGGACGTCTCCTGCGCGCGGTCTTCGACGCACGCGTCGACGCCATCCGAGAGGATAAGAGCATCGAGGCCTATTGCGCTGGCAGTGGCGAGGCCTTGCGCGATTTCGCCCTGTTCGAGGCGATCTCCGCGTACATGGTCGCGGGGGGATATTACGCCGGATGGCACTCCTGGCCGGACGACTACCGTCGCCGCGACGCCTCCGCCGTGCGTCACTTCGAAGCCGAGCATGCGGACGACATTCTCTTCTATCTTTGGCTTCAGTACGAAGCCGAGGGACAGCTCGCCGAGGCGCAGAGACGCGCCAAGGCCTCCGGCATGCGGATCGGGCTCTATCTCGATCTCGCCGTCGGCGTGGCGCCCGACGGTGCGGAGACGTGGAGCGATCCGGATCTCACGGTGGGTGTGGCCCGCGTCGGCTCGTCGCCGGATATGTTCAATGCGAGCGGGCAGGATTGGGGCCTTGCGCCGCTGTCGCCGCGCGCACTCGCCGCCCGCGACTTCCGCCCGCTCGGCGATGCCTTCGACGCTCTGACGCGCCATGCCGGCGCCGTTCGCATCGACCATGCGATGGGGCTCGCCCGGCTCTGGTGGATCGCGGAGGGCAGCAATTCGGCCGGCGGCGGCTATGTCCGCTATCCGCTCGGGCAGATGATCGACACGATCGCGAAAGTCTCGCAGCGCAACGGCTGCCTCGTCATCGGCGAGGACCTCGGCACGGTTCCGCCAGGCTTTCGCTCGGTCATGGCCGAGGCGGGAGTGTTGTCTTATCGCGTTCTGTATTTCGAGCGGCGCGATGCCGAGTTTCTGCCTCCCGCCGCCTACCCCGAGCTTTCGCTCGCCTGCGTCTCGACGCACGACCTGCCGACGCTGAAGGGTTGGTGGCTGGCGAGCGACATCGACCTTCGCGCCGAAACCGGCCGGCAGACCGAGGAGCGGACCAGCGAGCAGCGCGAGGAGCGTCGCCGCGACCGGCGGATGCTGATCGTCGGGCTGAAGGAGGCCGGCGTCTTGCCTGAGGCCCATGAACGCGTCGCGAGCGGCGAGGACCCGCTGCCGACCGAGATCGACCAGGATCTCACCGACGCGGTCCACCGCTTCCTGGCGAAGACGCCGAGCCTCCTCGTCACCGTCCAGCTCGAGGACATGCTGGGCTCCGTTCGGCAGCCGAACCTTCCCGGCACGACGGACGAGTATCCCAACTGGCGCATCCGTCTCGACACGCCGCTCGAGACGCTTGCCGACCATCCCGGCTTCCGGGCGACTGCCGCGGCCATGCGAGATGAACGACCGGAGACACCATGAGCCGACAGCTGATTGCGACCTACCGCCTGCAGTTCCGCGAAGGGACCGATTTCGACACCGCCCGAGATCTCGCGCCCTACCTCAAGGAGCTCGGCGTCAGCCATCTCTACGCCTCACCGGTCTTCGCCGCGTCTTCTGATTCGACGCACGGATACGACGTCGTCGACTACAATCGCTTCGAGGAAAACCTCGGCGGCGACGACGGCTTCCTCGGCATGAGCGACGCATTGGCGCGCCAGGACATCGGGTTGATCCTCGATTTCGTGCCGAACCACATGGGCGTCTCGCCGGAGAACGCGTGGTGGGAGGACGTGCTCGCCTGGGGCCCGGAAAGCCGCCATGCCAATACGTTCGACATCGCCTGGGACGCCGAGAAGATCCTGATCCCGGTTCTCGCCAAGCCCTATGGCGAGGCGTCGATGGACGGCGATCTCTCGGTCGTGCTCGACGGGAACCGCGCGCGACTGCGCTTCGATGCGGCGGGCTACCAGCTCCCGATCGATCCGCGCACGCTCGGCCACGTCTTCGGCTTCCTCGAACATCCCGAGCGCGACCGGTTGGTGCGGCGCTTCTCGGTGGCGACGCCCATCGAGGGCGAGGAACTGACCGAGCGGCTGCGCGAGCATCTGGGGGACGACGCCTTTGCCTCGGCGCTGGAGGCGGCCATTGCCGCGATCAACGCCGACCAGAGCGCGCTCCACGCCCTGCACGAGGCGCAGGTCTGGCGGCTCGCCTGGTGGCGGACGGCGCGCGAGAAGCTCACCTACCGACGCTTCTTCGAGATCGCCGACCTCATCGGCGTCAAGCAGGAACTGCGGCACGTCTTCCGCGACTCGCACCGCACCGTCATCCGCCTCGCCCGCGAACGGCGGCTCGACGGCATCCGCATCGACCATGTCGACGGGCTGGCCGATCCGAAGAACTACCTTCTCGACCTTCGGCAGGCGTTCCAGTCGGTGCGCCGTGACCCGGCGATCTTCGTCGAGAAGATTCTCACCGGCGAGGAGCGCCTGCGCAAATCCTGGGAGATCGAGGGGACGACCGGCTACGAGTTCATCACCGCTCTGTCCGGCCTCTACGTCGATGCCGAGCAGGAGACCGGCATGACGAACGCCTACCATCACTTCCTCGACGAGGAAGAGGACCTGCGCGCCATGATCCTGCGCCAGAAGCGCTCGATCTTCTCGCGCAATCTTGCCGGCGAGCTCGCCTATCTCACCGCCGAGGCGCTCTCCGTCGCCGGGCGCGGCCTTGCGACGCGCGACCTCGGGCCCGATACCCTGTCGCGCTCGATCGTCGAGGTCGCGACCGCGCTGCCGGTCTACCGGACCTATGTGGGCGTCGATGGCGTGCCGAAGGCGGATGCCGAGATCATCGACAATGCGGTCGAGGCAGCGATGTCGAACCGGGAGGTCGAGGCAGACGAGCCGATCGAATTCATCGGGCGCCTTTTGAAGCTCGATTTCGACGACGGGCGCGATGTCGCCGGCGCGCTGAACTTCACGCGGCGGTTCCAGCAGACGACCGGCGCCGTCATGGCAAAGGCCGTCGAGGATACCGTGTTCTACCGGTACAACCGGCTGATCGCGCTGAACGAGGTCGGCGGCGAGCCGGACCATTACGGCGCGGACGTTTCGACCTTTCATGCCGCGATGCAGACGCGCGTCGAAGACCAGCCGGAGGGTCTGCTCGCCTCTTCCACCCACGACACCAAGCGCGGAGAGGACGCCCGTGCCCGGCTCTACACGCTGAGCGAGGCGCCGAAGCGCTGGGGCAGCCTCGTGTCGGGCTTCGCCGAGGCGATGGGTGCCCACCGTCAGCCGATCGACGACCGGATCGAAGCGCCGGATTGCGCGACGGAGTGGATGTTCTATCAAGCGTTGCTCGGCGTCCTTCCGGCAAACTTCAATCCATCGGACGCCAGCGCCCGGACCGGCATCGGCGAGCGTCTCGCCGCCTTCATGCAGAAGGCCGTGCGCGAGGCCAAGCGCTTCACGAGCTGGACATCGCCGGGCGAGCCCTACGAGGCGGCGCTCCAAGCCTTCGTGGAAGCCGCGCTCGACGAGGCGCAAACCGGGAGCTTCCTCGCGGAGTTCTGGACCTCCGTCCAACCCTTCGTCGCGGCCGGGGCGCTTACCTCGCTTTCGCAGACCCTGATCAAGCTCGCAGCACCGGGCGTGCCGGACATCTACCAGGGCACCGAGGTCTACGATCTCAGCCTCGTCGATCCAGACAACCGCCGCCCGATCGACTTTTCTGTCCGCGCCGACTTGCTCTCCGACCGCGGCACGATCACCGACGCGATGGCGGACTGGCGAAGCGGCGGTGTGACGGCGCGGCTGACGGCGGCGGGCCTGAAGGCGCGGGGCGCAGCGCCGACGCTGTTCACCACGGCGCAGTACATCCCGCTGGAGGTCGAGGGGACGATGGCCCGCCATGTTGTGGCCTTCGCGCGCCGGTCCGACGACGGAGGATGCGCGATCGTCGTCGCGCCGCGGCTGTGCCTCACGCTGCTCGATGGCTCGGACGGTCTCGTCCCGGCCGGAGGGCGCTGGGGCGATACACGAGTGCTACTGCCGGGCGGGATCGCGGGCCTGGTCTTCGAGAACGCGCTCGGTGACGCTTCGGTCGGCACCACGGCGGCGCTCGGTATGGCAAGTCTTCCTGACGATTTGCCCTTCGCACTCCTGGTCTCGCGTTGAAGCGCTGTTAGCTGAAAGGATGACGAGACGTCGAGCCACGCATTGAGGCCTTCTTTCGTCATCCTCGGCACCGGCCCGAGGATTCAGCCGGCCCAGCGATGGTCGGTAGAGGGCAACGCAGACCTGCCGTGTTTTCGCTCGACGTTCAGTGGATTCTCGGGACAGGGCCCGAGAATGACGTTTTGCAATGTGAGGTTGTAACAACAATCGACGGTCTGACGAAGCGCGTCCTCGGACGACCGATCCATTCCGAAAGGACCCTCCCATGCCGATCCGCGCCACCGTCTGGAACGAGTTCGTCCACGAGCGGGAGAACGCCACCGTCAAAGCCATCTATCCCGAGGGCATCCACCGGACGATCGCCGCCGCCCTCTCAAGCGATGAAGGGATCGACGCTTCGACCGCGACCCTCGACGAGCCGGAGCATGGCCTCTCGGTGGAGCGTCTTGCAAAAACGGACGTGCTCCTCTGGTGGGGCCACAAGGCGCATGGCGAGGTGTCCGACAGTGTCGTCGACCGGGTGCAGCAGCGCGTCTTCGAGGGAATGGGCCTCATCGTGCTTCACTCCGGTCATTTCTCCAAGATCTTCAAGCGCGTGATGGGCGCGCCGTGCTCGCTGCGCTGGCGCGAGGCCGGCGAACGGGAACGGCTGTGGGCGATCAATCGCTCGCACCCGATCGCCCAGGGGGTCGGCGATTTCATCGAGCTGACGAACTCGGAAATGTATGGCGAGCCCTTCCTGGTGCCTGAGCCGATGGAGACGGTGTTCGTGTCCTGGTACGAGGGTGGCGAGGTGTTCCGCTCGGGCCTCACCTACCAGCGCGGAGCGGGCCGGATCTTCTATTTCGGGCCGGGCCACGAAACCTACCCGATCTATCACGATGCCCAGATCCAGCAGGTGCTGCGCAACGCCGTTCGCTGGGCCCACAACCCTGCCAGGCCCTGGCTCGACGTTTCGACCGCACCGAACGTACCCGTCGACCAGGCGCCAGAAAAGATCGAGAAGCGCGGCGGCAGCCTGCATGCGGCGGGCGAGGAGGGCTTCCGGTGACGGAGAAGCGCCTTCTCATCCTCGGCACCGGCCACATCGCCCATAGGCACGCGGAGCACTTCTCCGCTCTACCGGGTTGCCGGCTCGTCGGCGCGAGCGACATCAATGCCGAGCGCGCTCGTGCCTTTGCCGAAATGCATCGCATTCCCCATGCCTTCGGCTCGCTCGAGGAGGCGATCGCTTGGGGCGAGTTCGACGCGGCCGTAAACGCGACGCCCGACGGCGCGCACATGGCGACGTCGCTCGCCTTGATCGCGGCAGGCAAGGCGGTGTTCTGCGAAAAACCGTTGGCGCTGAGCTTCGAGGACGCCATGGCGATGACGGAAGCGGCAGAATCCGCCGGGCTCGTCAACATGGTGAACCTCACCTATCGAAACGCCCATGCGATCCAGCTCGCGCGGCGGATGATCGA
>JACMIV010000313.1 GCA_014380965.1 Rhizobiaceae bacterium
AGCCCAGGGCATGACCTTCTCGGAATCGGGTCCGGTGCCGTCGCAGGGCAAGATCGCCCAGCAGATGTTCACCTACACGGCCTTCACCGCAAACTTCGTCGAGGTAGGCCTGCCGGTGGTCAACGAGGACGGAACGCCCAAGTGGCGCTTCGCCCCCTCACCGCACGGTGTCTACTGGAAGGACGGCATGAAACTCGGCTACCAGGACGTGGGATCGTGGACGATCCTCAAGTCGACCCCGGTCGACCGCGCCCAGGCCGCCTGGCTCTACGCCCAGTTCGTCACCTCGAAGACCGTCGACGTGAAGAAGAGCCATGTCGGCCTCACCTTCATCCGCGAGTCGACGATCCGCGACGCGAGCTTCACCGAGCGCTCGAAGGATCTCGGCGGCCTCGTCGAGTTCTACCGCTCGCCGGCCCGCGTGCAGTGGTCGCCGACCGGCACGAACGTGCCGGACTATCCGAAGCTCGCCCAGCTCTGGTGGCAGGCGATCGGCGATGCGGCCGCCGGCGACAAGACCCCGCAGGAGGCGATGGACTCGCTCTGTGCCGAGCAGGAGAAGGTGCTGGAGCGTCTCGAGCGCGCCGGCATCCAGGGCGAGAAGGGCCCGAAGCTGAACGACGAGCAGGATCTCGCCTACTGGGTCGCGGAGGCCGCGAAGAACGGCACGCTGGCTCCGCAGGCGGCGATCGAGACCGAAAAGGAACAGGCCCTCACGATCAACTACGACGAGCTCGTCAAGAGCTGGGCCGACACCACTGCCTCGACCGCTCCGGCCGCGACCCCGGTCGCGGCTCCCGCGCAGTAACGAAGGCCGTCATGGCCTGAAAGCAAGGAGGCCGGGGCGGATGTCCCGGCCTTTTCGGTGCTATGGGAGCCGGTAGGCAGTCATGGAGCCGGCTCACATGCTGAGCAGTCCGCCATCGGAAGCCGGCCGCCATCTTTTGTGGCTCGTCACCCCGGACGTGATCCGGGATTCATGCCGAAGCAGCAACGCTGCCGATCCGGCAGAAGCGGTGGTGGCTCCATGGCGCCGCCCTCGATCTTGTTCGACGATTTGGGATGGATCTTGGGTCAGGGCCGGGATGACGAAACGGAGGGCGGAGCCGCGAACCGGAAGAAGGTGGCCTTTTTCACCACGACTGTGCCGTGGAGAGGCCGATCCCGAAGACCACCTCACAGGAGCACGTGATGTCCGGCTACATCCTCGCCATAGACCAGGGCACGACATCCACCCGCGCCATCGTCTTCGACGACGCCTTCCGCATCGTCGGTGTCGGGCAGCAGGAGTTCGCCCAGCATTTCCCGCGTTCCGGCTGGGTCGAGCACGATCCGGAGGATATCTGGAATTCGGTTCTCGCGACGATCCGCACCGCGATCGCCGACGCCTCGCTCTCGGCTTCCGACATCGCCGCGATCGGTATCACGAACCAGCGCGAGACGACTGTCCTCTGGGACCGCGAGAGCGGCAAGGCCGTCCACAACGCCATCGTCTGGCAGGACCGGCGGACGTCGGAGTTCTGTCGCAGCCTCATCGAAAGCGGCGCTGAGGCGGAGGTCTCGGAGAAGACCGGCCTCATCGTCGACCCCTATTTCTCCGGCACCAAGCTGCGCTGGCTCCTCGACACCGTCGAGGGCGCAAGGGCGAAGGCCGAGGCCGGCAAGCTCGCCTTCGGCACCGTTGATTCCTTTCTGCTCTGGCGGCTCACAGGCGGCAAGGTGCATGCGACGGATGCGACCAATGCCAGCCGTACCATGCTCTTCAACATCACGGCGAATGCCTGGGACGAAGAGCTCTTGAAGCTCCTCGACATCCCTGCGGCGCTGCTGCCGGAGGTGAAGGATTGCGCGGCGGACTTCGGCACGACCGATCCAGCGCTCTTCGGCTGCGCCATCCCCATTCTCGGCATGGCCGGCGACCAGCATGCCGCGACGGTGGGCCAAGCCTGCTTCTCGCCCGGCATGCTGAAATCGACCTACGGCACCGGCTGCTTCGCCGTGCTCAACACCGGCTCCACCAAGGTCGCCTCCAAGAACCGCCTTCTCTCCACCATCGCCTATCGCCTCGACGGCGTGACGACCTACGCGCTCGAAGGCTCGATCTTCATCGCGGGCGCGGGCGTGCAATGGCTCCGCGACGGCCTGAAGCTGATGGAGCGGGCGGACCGCTCCGGCCCGATGGCGGCGGAGGCCGACGAAGCTCAGGACGTCTATCTCGTTCCCGCCTTCACCGGCCTCGGCGCGCCCTGGTGGGACGCGGACGCGCGCGGCGCGATCTACGGCCTCACCCGCAATACGGGGCCGAACGAAATCGCACGGGCGGCTCTCGAAGCCGTCTGCTTCCAGACCGCCGACCTTCTCGGCGCCATGCGCCGGGACTGGACGGCTGACGGCGACACCGTGCTGCGCGTCGACGGCGGCATGGTCGCCTCCGACTGGACCATGCAGCGCCTCTCCGACATCCTCGCCGCCCCCGTCGACCGACCCGTGGTGCTGGAGACGACCGCGCTTGGCGCTGCGTGGCTCGCCGGATCGAGAGCCGGCGTCTGGCCCGACCGGGACGGCTTCTCGGCCCGCTGGCGCCTGGAGCACCGTTTCGAACCGGAGATGGACGCCGTCACGCGCGGTCGGAAACTGTCGGGCTGGAGCGATGCGGTGAAGCGGACGCTGACGCGGTAGCGGCGTCTGGCCGGCGAATGGGATATTCTCACTGGGCGCTTCGAATATCCCAGGGTCGCCAGTGCCGCTCTACGTGAAGGATGACGAAGTCGGACACCTCGCGTCTCGCCTTGCAGCGATCAAGCAGCTCACCAAGACGGAGGCCGTTCGTCTTGCGCTGATAAATGAGATCGATCGCTCGGAGTTGGGCAAAGATTTATCCGCGCAGGAAAAAGTCGAGGCGATCAGATCGCGTCTTGCCGCTTATCCCATGACAGGGCTCAAGGCAGACAAAGCCTTTATCGACAGCCTTTACGAAGACTGATGTTCATCGATGCATCGGTCATCTGTGCCATCATTCTCCCCGAACCGGACGGCGATGCGCTTTTGGCGCGAATGATGGCGATGGAAATCAAAGTGTCGTCGCCCACCGCCGTGTGGGAAGCGACCGTCGCGATCACCCGGATCAGGCGTCTTTCGCTCGACCAGGCTCATGCACTCGTCGTCGACCTTTTCGTATCCACTGGCGTCCGGCTAAATCCCGTTCCACCCGAAGCCGCAGCCCTGGCAATCGACGCCTATCGCCGCTTCTGCAAGGGCCGCCATCCCGCGGGCCTGAACTTCGGTGACTGCTTCGCCTATGCCTGCGCCAGGCATTACAAGGTGCCGCTCCTCTACAATGGCGGCGACTTCGCGCTGACGGACGTCGAAACCGCGTAGCACGAAGGCGCCTGCCATAGGCAGCGGATTGACCTTTTCCCGTCGATACGATTTCACGGGAGCAACGGGCTCGCGACGGCGCGAACCGTCACTGCGCGGGGAAATGGCCATCATGAGCACACGGGACATCGTCTTCATCGCACTCTTCGCAGCCCTCATGGCGGTGCTCGGCGCCTTTCCGCCGCTGATGGTGCCGATCATCGCGATTCCGATCACCGCGCAGTCGATGGGCCCGATGCTTGCCGGCGGCATTCTCGGTGCCAAGCGCGGTGCTCTCGCCATCCTTCTGTTCGCCGTCCTCGTCGCCATTGGATTGCCGCTCCTGTCCGGGGGGCGCGGCGGGCTCGCGCCTTTCGTCGGTCCCTGGTCGGGCTTCATCTACGGCTGGATCGCCGCCGCCTTCGTCACGGGCTTTCTGACGGAGCGCTACTTCCAGCGCCTTTCCTTCGTCTCGGCCTTTGTGATCTCCGTCTTCGGGGGGATCGGCATCGTCTATGCGATCGGCGTACCCTGGTTCGCCGTGATGTCGGACATGAACGTTCTGGACGCCTTCGTCGGCTCCGCCATCGCTTTCATCCCTGGCGATCTGATCAAGGCAGGTCTCGCGGCCGCCGTCGTCGCGACTGTGAAGCGGTCCTATCCCCTCATCGCTTCCCGGACAGACGAGGTCCGCTCCTGACACGCGCCAGATCCGCGACCCCATGATCTTGCTGTCAGGCGTTTCGGTCCTCCGCGCGGGGCGGCGCGTTCTCAGCGATCTCAGCCTCGCCTTGCCGGAGCAGCGGATCGGCGTCATCGGGTCGAACGGCTCCGGCAAAAGCACCTTCGCACGTCTTCTGAACGGGCTGATCCTGCCGACCTCAGGGTCGGTTCTCGTAGGCGGCATCGACACGGCACGGGACGCGAAGGCCGTGCGCCGCAAGGTCGGCTTCGTCTTCCAGAACCCGGACAACCAGATCGTCTATCCCACCGTGGCCGAGGACGTCGCCTTCGGCCTCAAACGCGAGCGGCCGAAGCAAGCCGAGATCGAGGAGAGGGTCGCGGATACCCTCGCCCGCCATGGGCTCACCGGCTTCGAAAACCGCCTCATCCACGAGCTTTCCGGCGGAGAGCGCCAGCTCGTGGCGCTGGCGGGCGTCATGGTCATGCGGCCGGAGGTTCTGGTGCTCGACGAGCCGACGACGCTGCTCGACCGGCGCAACACACGGCGCATCGCCGCGGTCGTGCAGGGATTCAAGGGCCAGATGGTGCTGGTGACGCACGATCTTGGGCTCCTCGCCGACTTTGACCGGGTCCTCGTCTTCGAAGGCGGAACGCTCCTCGCCGACGGGCCCCCGCGCGAGGCCATCGCCGCTTATCTCGCGGTCTCCGGATGATCGCGGCGCTTTACGTCGATGCCGCCAGCCCCCTCCACCGAATGCGCGCAGGGTACAAGCTTGTGGCCCTGCCGATCCTCGCCGCCGGCCTCTTCGCGGCCGGAAATCCCGCGCTCATTGCGTTCGGGCTAGCGCTCGTCCTTGCGCTCTACGCCGCCGCCCGCATTCCGCTCGCGGTGCTCGCGGCGCAGGTGAAGGCCGTCGCGCCGGTGCTCGCCCTTCTTTTCCTCGTTCAGCTCTGGCTCGCGGGGGCCGAAGTCGCGAGCGTCACGGCGCTGCGCTTCGTCGCCCTTATCCTCGGCGCTTCGCTGATCACGCTGACGACGCGCACCGGCGCGATGATCGCGGCCCTCGAGGGCGCCCTCTCGAAGCTTGCCCTCCTCGGCGTCGATGCGGCGAAGGTGAGCCTTGCGATCTCGCTGGTGCTGCGCTTCGTACCGGTAATCGGCGAGGTCTTCCAAGAGGTGCGGGAGGCGCAGGCCGCGCGCGGACAAAGTCGCAGCCTCTTCGCCCTCGCCGTCCCCGTGATCGTCAGAACGCTGAAGATGGCCGACGAGATCGCCGAGGCGATCGACGCGCGGTCCTGACACAGCGGGGCCGGGTGCAGTCGCGCGATTGTGGCTTTGGTTCCTCGTGACGCGTCGCGCGATGGTGCTAAGGTGCTCAAAGGTTGGCGCCAGAACGTGCATATCCGGGAGGATCTCATGAGGAAGTGGCTTCACACGGCGCTCGTCGCCGCGGCGTTGCTCTGCGCCCCGTCGATCGGCTCGACGTCTCCAGCGAGCGCGCAAGAGACGGTGAGGGTCGGAGTCCTCCAGTTCGGCACCGTGAGCTGGGAGCTCGACGCCATGAAGCGCGCGGGCCTCGACGTCCGCAATGGCATAACGGTCGAGGTCGTACCCTTCGCGGGCGAGGACGCGACATCGGTCGCGCTGCTCGGCGGCAGCGTCGATGCGATCGTCTCGGACTGGCTCTTCGTCTCGCGCCAGCGGACGGAAGGCGGCGACATGGTCTTCGTGCCCTACTCGACCTCGGTCGGCGCCGTTGTCGTTGCGGCCGACAGCCCGATTCGCACGCTGTCCGATCTGAAAGGCCGTTCGCTGGGCGTCGCCGGCGGCCCGCTCGACAAGAACTGGCTGCTGATCCAGGCGCTCGGCCTTCGCGATGCCGGGATCGATCTTTCGAAGGAGGTCGAGATCGTCTACGGCGCCCCGCCGCTTCTGGCGGAGAAGGCGCGCTCGGGCGAACTTGACGCGGCCCTCCTCTTCTGGAACTGGGCGGCCCGACTGGAAGCGGAAGGCTTTCGCCGCATCCTATCGGGCGAGGACGCTGCAAACGCGGCCGGCGCGACTGGGCCGATCGCGACGATCGGATACGTCTTCGGCGAAGCATGGGCCGACGAGAATCCGGCGGCCGCGCGGGGCTTCGTCGCGGCCTCAAGGGAGACGAAGGCGCTCCTCAGGTCCTCCGATGCCGTGTGGGAGGCTCTGCGCCCGATGATGAAGGTCGAGGACGATGCCGAATTCCTCCTCATGCGCCAGCGCTATCGCGACGGCATCCCCGCCCGGCCCGTCGCGGAGGAGGAGCGGGACGCAGCGACGCTCTACAAGGTGCTCGAAGAGCTTGCCGGAGAGACGCTGGTCGGGCCGGGCAAGGTGCTCGATCCCGGCACCTACTGGGCCGGGCTTAAGAATGCGTCCTGACGCGAAGGCCGGCCGCCTCGCGCAGCTCTTTCGCCCTGCCCTCCCGACGCTCGCTTCGGTTGGCGGCCTCATCCTCCTCTGGTGGGTTGCAGCCGTCCTGACGGAGGCGCCGCGCCATTTTCCGGGCCCTCAGGCGGTCTTCGCCATAATGGCGGCCGAGACGGCCAGCGGCGCCCTTCCCTATCACCTTGGCATGACGCTTTTGAGGGTCGTCGCCGCCTTCGTGCTGGCGATGGCCATCGGCTCGGCGATCGGCATCGCGCTCGGTCTCTCGCGGCGCGCGAACCGCTTCTTCGACCCTTGGGTGATCCTTCTCCTCAACGTCCCGGCGCTCGTCGTCATCGTCCTCGCCTATATTTGGGTCGGCCTAAATGAGATTGCGGCCATCGGCGCCATCGCGGTGAACAAGATCCCGAACGTCGTCGTGACGTTGCGCGAGGGCGCCCGTGCGCTCGACCGGCAGCTTTCGGAGATGGCCACCGTCTACCGGTTCTCGCGCCTCGACCGGCTTCGGCATATCGTGCTGCCGCAGCTCCAGCCGTATCTTGCGACCGCTTCGCGCACCGGCCTGTCGCTGATCTGGAAGATCGCGCTCGTCGTCGAGCTGCTTGGCCGCTCGAACGGCGTCGGCTTCCAGATCGCGACCTACTTCTCGCTCTTCGACGTCGCCGGCATCCTCGCCTATACGCTCGCCTTCGTCGCGGTCATGCTCGTCGCCGAATTCGCGCTCGTCCAGCCGCTCGAAGCCCGCGCCACCCGCTGGCGCCCCCGTGCAGCCTGACGCGATGCGCAGTCCCGAAGGTCCAGGCCTCGACCTGTTTATCTCCGACAAACGTTTCCGCTCGGCGGACGGGGAAACGCTTGTCGCCATCGAAGAGATCGCCTTCGGCATTCCGCGCGGCGGCTTCACCGCGTTGATCGGGCCGTCCGGCTGCGGCAAGACGACGAGCCTTCGCATCGTCCTTGGTCTCGATCCGGATTTTTCGGGCCACGCACGGATGGGGGATGGCGGGGGCAGCGTTGCCGCCGTCTTCCAGGAGCCGAGGCTCCTGCCCTGGCGTAGCGTCGAGGCGAACGTGCGCCTCGCCCTGCCGGCCGAACGGCGCGGCGCGGATCTTCACGCACTGTTTTCGATCCTCGGCCTGTCGGATCATCTCACCCGCTATCCCGGCGAGCTTTCCCTCGGTCTTGCCCGCCGGGTCGCGCTGGCGCGTGCTTTTGCGATCGAGCCTTCGCTGCTCGTCCTGGACGAGCCCTTCGTCTCGCTCGACGAGATGACGGCCGCACGTCTCAGGGCGCTTCTCTTGAGCGTCTGGTCCTCCCGCCCGACCACGACGCTGATGGTGACGCACAATCTGAGGGAAGCCGTCGATCTCGCCGACAGCATCGTGTTCCTCACTCCACGGCCCGCGAAGGTCAGGGGCGTCCACGCGATCCAGGAGCCGCGCGCGACGCGGTCGGCGGCATGGCGCGAGCGGACGGTCGCAGAGATCGACGCGCTCTATCCCGGCGTCCTGTAGCGATCGTCAGGCCGCCCCGCGCTTGTTCTTTGGCGATCGCGCGTCGGCAGCGAGCGCTCGATTGCGCCCCATCGTCTTGGCCGCATAGAGCGCCCGGTCCGCGGCCAGCAGCATCCCGGTGCGCGGGTCGACGGCAAGGTCCTTCGACATGGCGGCGACGCCGGCGCTGATCGTCACGATGTCCAGTCCGTCTTCGCGGTCGACATGTCGATCGCCAACGCGGCGACGTCGGCACAGAGACTCTGAGCGAGACCGGCGGCGCCGTCGAGCTTGGCTTCCGAGAGCAGGACGACGAATTGCTCGCCGCCATAGCGCGCGACGAGATCGCCCCGCCGTGCGACGGACGCCTTGAGGAGGGCGCCGATCGCGATGAGGCATTCGTCGCCGGCGCCGTGGCCGTAATGGTCGTTATACCGCTTGAAATGATCGACATCGACCATGAGGACCGACACGGGGTCCCGTCGGTTCGCCACGCTGCAAGGCAGAGATCGAAGGCGGCGTCGAAGGCTCGTCGGTTGAAAAGGCCGGTCAGCGGATCCGTCAGCGAAAGCGCGGAGATCGCATCCTTGTCGGCGCTGAGCTGGTGCGCGCGCATCGTCTCGCGGAGAGCGACGAGATAGGCTTGGCGTTCGGCGCGCTCGAGGTGATTGTCGGCGACGATCCCGAAAATGACGCAGGTCACCATCACGATCAGCGAGGTGACCGAGACGCCCGGCGGAAATCCGACCGCAGCCCTATCATCGCAACGAGGCTCGACACGGCAAGCACCGAGAAGACGCAGGCCCAGTGAAACCGCAGGCCGCATGGTGATGGTGCCGAACATCGTCACAGGGAGCGCCACCAGCCTCAGGTAGGGGGCCAGCGGAGACGCCGAGATCGCGGCGAGGGCGACGGGGATCATCATCGTCCCGCTGACCGCCAGCGCGATGAAGGTCTCACGGAAAGCCGCGCTGTAGCGCGAGGCCATCCACATCGCGAACAGCCCGATCGGCGTGACCGGAGACAGAGCGGCACCTTCCCAAGATCGGGAACGAGAGCGGAATCGACGACCGAAAAGGCGAGATGGGCTATCCGCCCGAGCGGCACCGTCAGCCGGATGTTCCAGGCGCGCGCCGCCTTCGTCTCGGCCTTGTAGAGCGCATCCAGAGCCGGTGGAAAGTGCCGCCGCAGGAGCGGACGCCGCTCGAGCTCTGCCTGCACCGCAGCGCGATCGACCCAAGCACCGCTCCCGCTCGGCGTCCTCGCCCGACGAAACAGGCGAGGACTCGGTCAGGGCCAGGCGGCGGAGTTCGAAGCAAGAGCTGCAGGATCGGTCATGGACGACGTCGATGGTCTGCGCGTGCGATACAGGCCTGCCCTCACTATGCTCCGCAACCTTCAAGGATTGCCCCCAGCCATCGAGGAAGCCGTTGCGCCTGAGCATATGCCTGACAGGCGGGCTCACGATTGCGACGCGGGCGCTTCGGACCGCCTTGACCTCCACATCGCAGCATCCGACTTTGCAGGTATGAACACGATTCGATCCATCTGCGTCTATTGCGGTTCCTCCGCCGGACGCGACCCTTCCCATCTCGCGGCCGCCGAGCTTCTCGGCACGGCCATGGGCGAAGCCGGCATCCGCCTCGTCTACGGCGGCGGCACGCGCGGCATCATGGGCGCCGTGTCGGATGCGGTGATCCGCGCCGGCGGCGAAGTGACGGGCATCATCCCGCGCTTCCTCATCGACATGGAAGCGACGGAGCGCGAGCTGAAGCGGCTCGACGAGCTGATCGTCACGGCCGACATGCACGAGCGCAAGCACCTGATGTTCGAGCGCTCCGACGCTTTCGTTGCGCTTCCCGGCGGTATCGGCACGTTGGAGGAGCTGATCGAGATCATGACCTGGGGCCAACTCGGCCGGCATACGAAGCCGGTCGTCATTGCCAATGTCGGCGGCTTTTGGGACCCGCTGTCGAGCCTTCTCGACCATATGCGAGACGAGGGCTACATCCACACGGCCCATCAGGTGCGGCCGATGGTGATCGATCAGGTGTCGGAGATCGTGCCGGCGCTGCTGCGCGAGGCGCGGCCTGAAGGCGACACAGTCGACGCGGCGATCATCCAGCGGATGTGACGCGCTCCGTCGGGTCAGGAAGGACAGGGCGCAGCTTCCGCGGCCATTCTACGCCTGGCTCGGCCGGCGCTCAGCATCGACCCGATGTAGATGGCGACCGCCGTCCAGATCAGCGCGAAGGCGACGAGCTGCCAGCCCGAGAACGGCTCATCGAAGATGAACACGGCGGTGACGAAGAGCATGGTCGGCGCGATGTATTGGAGGATCCCGATCGTCGACAGATCGAGCCGCTTGGCGCCCGCAGCGAAAAGGATGAGCGGGATGGCCGTCAAGGGCCCGGCGCCGACCAGCAGCCATGAGGCACCCGCGTCGGAGCCGAAGCGGAGCGTCCCCTCTCCCGCCAGCCAGGCGACGACGGCAAGGCTCGGTACCGAGAGAAGCACGACCTCGACGAAGAAGCCTTCCGTCGCCCCGATCGGCAGGACCTTGCGGAGCAGGCCGTAGGTGCCGAAGGAGAAGGCGAGGACGAGCGAGATCCAGGGCAGCCCGCCCGCCTGCATCGTCAGGATCGCGACGGCGAGGGAGGCGAGAGCGATGGCGATTCCCTGCAGACGAGTCGGCCGCTCTCCGAGAAAGACCGCGCCCATGAGGACGTTCACGAGCGGGTTGATGTAGTAGCCGAGCGCCGCCGCCAGAACCTGGTCCGAGACGACGGCATAGACGTAGACTCCCCAGTTGACCGAGATGATCGAGGCCGTCAGCGCCGCGAGCCCGAGCGTCTTCGGCGAGCGGAAGACCGGCCCAAGGTCGCGGATCTTGCCGAGCCAGACGAGGATGACGGCTGCGAAGGGCACGGCCCAGAGGATACGCTGCGCAACAATCTCGACGGGCGCAACGTCCGCGAGAAGCTTCATGTAGGTCGGCAGGATGAGGCCCCAGATGAGATAGGCCGAGATCGCGAAGACGAAACCGCGCGACGTATCCGGAACGGTGGAGTTCATGGAGTGTCCGGCGACGGGAGGGGGCGGCGATGCGCGATCGAGACGCGGGATACGCTCCGGGCGAGCGGATGGCAAGGCTGGCTGACCAAGGCTTGCCAGCGGTCCGTCGGCCCTCCGATCCCCGGCCCTAGCCCTCGACGCGCGCCGCTACCGCCCCGCAAACGCGTCCGTCGCCGCGACGAGCTGCTCCAGAATTCCGGGGTCCGTGAAGGCGTGTCCTGCCCCCTCTACGAGATGGAACTTCGCCTGCGGCAAGGCGCAGTAAAGGTCGAAGGCCGTCACCGCGGGCGTCGCGATGTCGTAGCGGCCCTGTACGATGACGGTCGGGGTGGCGGCGAGGCGGCCGGCGTCGCGGATGAGCTGGCCCTCCTCCAGCCATCCGGCATGAACGAAATAGTGGTTCTCGATCCGCGCGAAAGCGAGGGCGAAGGCGTCGTCCAGAAAGGGCGTCGCGGTCGCGGGGTCGGGCAGGAGCGTGATCGTCTCGCCCTCCCAGCGGCTCCACGCGCGCGCGGCCACGATACGGACGGCCGGATCGTCATGTGTCAGGCGGCGGCGGTAGGCAGCGACGAGGTCGCCCCGCTCCGTCTCGGGGATCGGCTCGAGGAAACGCTCCCACTTGTCGGGAAAGAGCAGCGAGGCGCCGGACTGGTAGTACCAGTCGAGCTCGAAGCGGCGCAGCGTGAAAATGCCGCGCAGCACGAGCTCGCTCACCCGCTCCGGATGTGTCTCGGCGTAGGCGAGCGCGAGCGTCGAGCCCCAGGAGCCGCCGAAGACGAGCCACGTCTCTGCGCCCGCCATGTCGCGCAGACGCTCGATGTCGGCGACGAGGTGCCAGGTCGTGTTCGCTTCGAGTTCGGCATGTGGCAGCGAACGCCCGCAGCCGCGCTGGTCGAAGAGAAGGACGTCGTAGCGGGCGGGATCGAAAAGCCGGCGATGCGTCGGCGAACAGCCCCCGCCCGGGCCCCCGTGCAGGAAGACCGCGGGCTTGGCCCCCGGCGTGCCGACCCGCTCGAAGTAGATGCGGTGTCCATCGCCGACGTCGAGCAGGCCCGAGGCGTAGGGCTCGATCTCGGGATAGAGGCCTCTTTCAGACAGCCCAGGCCCTGCGCTCATCACCCGAAACCTTTGTCGAAATCGCCGTCATCGGTGTCGTGATCGGGATGCTGGCGGGAGAGCACATCCTTCAGGAACGACGCATCGCAAACATCCGACAGGGTGTCACGCTCCGGAAGCGCTGCGAGGCGGTCGACATAGCCGAGCTTGCCTTCGGTGCCGAACTGGATGGAAGGCGCGAGCGCGCTCGGATCATCGAAGCTCCCGATCGCCAGCGCCATCCCGTCCGGCGCCTCGTAGCTCATCGGCGTTCCGCAGTCCGCGCAGAAGCCGCGGCGCACGAGGTTCGAGGACTGGAAATGCCGCAGCGCGCCGCGTGTCCAGCGCAGACGCGCCCCTTCGACGGAAACGAGCGGCGCATAGAAGGCACCGAACGCCTTCTGACACATCCGGCAATGGCAGATCGAAGCACGCCCGAGCGCCCCCTCGAAGCGAAAGCGCACCGCGCCGCATTGGCAGCCGCCGGTATGGACCGGCCGGTTGTCGAGGCTCATAACAAGACCTTCCTCGGTTCCACCTTTTCGGCAAACCTGTTCGTCGCCGCGACGAGTTCGAGGAGGATGCCGGGTTCGGCGAAGGCATGGCCCGCGCCCTCGACGAGACGGTAGTCCGCGGCGGGACCCCATGCCTTATGCAGCGCCCAGCTCGTCGTGGCCGGCGTCACCATGTCGTAGCGGCCTTGGACGATCACGCCGGGAATGTCGGCGAGAGCCCCGGCTCCGGCGATCAGTTGGCCCTCGTCGAGCCAGAGATCGTGCAGGAAATAGTGGTTCTCGATTCGCGAAAAAGCGATCTGTGCGTCGCCGGCCGTCGCCGCGCCGGATCCCGCCGACACGCCCGGCCGCAGCATCAGGGTCCGGCTTTCCCAGCCGGCCC
>JACMIV010000314.1 GCA_014380965.1 Rhizobiaceae bacterium
CGTGGAGGAGAGCGGGGAAAAGCCGCGGGGTCCGAAATCCGGGCGCGGACGCGCCGGAGGCGGCGGGCCGGGGAAGGTTGCTGCCGAGCCCTCTCCGGGCGTGGAAAAGGACGCCGACACGCGCGCGCTGGAGCGGCTCCTGTCCGAGGCGCTCGGCATGCCGGTCGACATCCGCCTGCCCGAGGACGGCGGCGACATCCGCATCGCCTATGGCAGTCTCGAAAGCCTCGACGATCTCTGCCGGCTGCTGCAGACGCGCCAACAGGCGCGGGGCGCCGAGCCGAGGATCCGTAGCCTTTGAGCGGGCGGACGCGTTCTGGCGGACGAAGACCTGATCAGGACCCGAAGAAGCCGAACGATGGTTCGGCGTCCTCGAAGCTTGCGTCCATCTCGAAGGTGTAAAGGCCCGGCAGCGCGATGTGGCCGTAAAAGAGCGAGAGCTGCGCCTCGGCGGCTTCCTCGCCCGCCTTGGCCACGGCGGCGAGATAGAGCGCGCTGACGAGGCCGGTCCGGTCCGCCCCCGACCTGCAATGAATCAAGATCGGCGTCGGCACGGCCGACAGGAGCGCGATCAGCTCCGCGGTCCTTTCCGCGTCGAGCCGTCTGCCGGCGGACATCCGGAAATCCACATGCGCGATGCCGTGCTCGGCGGCGGCCGCGACTTCTGCATCGTACCAGCCGGCGTCGTCCTGATGGCCCCGCAGATTGACGATCGTCCGGATGCCGTAGTCCCTTGCATAGGAAGCGATGTCCGCCGCGCTCGGCTGGGCCGATCGGTAGAGCGTTCCCGCAATCACCGTGTGGAAATTGTTCGTCCCGATGACGAGGCCGACATAGGCGGCGATCGATCCTGCCGCGATCAGCGCGGCGATCCCTATGGTCCGCAGCCATCGTGCGGGTCGCGGCGCCCTCTCCCGCAAGATCCGGTCCATTGGCATCTCCCCTTCGCGGCGAGTGTGCCGGCCCACTCTGCAGAACCCGCTGCTCCGTCGTCATGTCGAAAGAGAGGCGGGCGTCGCCACCGCATCGTCCTGCCGGACAGGCGAAGCGGCGGCCGCTGCCCCCTGCCGAGCGAAAGTATAAGGGCGGCCGTCTGGACCGTGATGGGGTTAGCACCTTAAGTACCGGTCAAAGCGCAACGCCAGTCCGGTCCCGGACGAGCGGCGACGAAAGGCCCGATCTTCGGTGCATTGCGAGCTCTCCTCGTCTTCGGAGTTCTCCTTCGCCGGACGAAGGGCGGCGCAGAAGCTCTGGGAGGAGACATCTCATGACGACGATCGCGGTGAAGGACGAGTGGAAGACGAAGGCGCTTCTGTCGAACGAGGACTACGAGGCCTGGTACGCGAAGAGCATTGCCGAACCCGATGCGTTCTGGGGCGATCAGGCCAAGCGCCTCGACTGGATGACGCCCTTCACGAAGGTCAAGAACGCCTCTTTTGCTCCTGGTGCAGTCTCGATCAAATGGTTCGAGGACGGAGCGCTGAACGTCTCTGCCAACTGCCTCGATCGGCACCTTGCAACGCGCGGCGACCAGACGGCGATCCTCTTCGAGGGGGACGATCCCTCGGACTCGCGCGCGATCACCTACGCGCAAGTCCATGAGGAAACGTGCCGGATGGCGAACGTCCTCAAGGCGCGCGGTGTCGAAAAGGGCGACCGGGTCACGATCTACCTGCCGATGATCCCGGAGGCGGCCTATGCGATGCTCGCCTGCGCGCGCATCGGCGCGGTGCATTCCGTCGTCTTCGGCGGCTTCTCGCCGGATGCGCTGGGCGGACGGCTCGAGGGCGCGGGCTCCTCCGTCCTCATCACCGCCGACGAGGGCCGGCGCGGCGGCAAGACCGTGCCGCTGAAGAAGAACGCCGACAAGGCGATCGAGATCGCGAGGAAGGCGGGGCAGGAGGTCTCGACCGTTCTCGTCGTGAAGCGCACCGGGGGCGAGGTGGCCGTCGACGCTGCGCGCGACATCTGGTGGCATGAAGCGCGAGAGACCGTCTCCGCCGATTGCCCGCCCGAGGCGATGGGTGCGGAGGACCCGTTGTTCATCCTCTATACGTCGGGCTCGACCGGCAAGCCGAAGGGCGTGCTCCACACGTCCGGCGGCTATCTTGTCTATGCCGCGATGACGCATCAATACGTCTTCGACTACCGCGACGGCGACGTATACTGGTGCACCGCCGATGTCGGCTGGGTCACGGGGCACAGCTACATCGTCTACGGTCCGCTCGCCAACGGCGCGACCACCTTCATGTTCGAGGGCATCCCGACCTATCCCGACGCCGGCCGCTACTGGGACATGGTGCAGCGTCACAAGATCACCACTTTCTACACCGCGCCGACCGCCATCCGCGCCGTCGCCCGCGAAGGCAACGACCATCCCGCGAAGTACGACCGCTCGAGCCTGCGCGTGCTGGGCAGCGTCGGCGAGCCGATCAATCCA
>JACMIV010000315.1 GCA_014380965.1 Rhizobiaceae bacterium
CATTACGCGCCTCCGCCGGCTCGCCGACGAAGGCAACGATGGGCTCCACGTCGGGCATCACGGCGAACGTCCAGCGTCCCAGCGAACGAAAGGTGGTCGACAGATCTGCCGAGCCGTCCGCCGTCAGTCGGAATTCGAATTCGCCGGCGCTGGTGGACGAGTCGGTACCCTCTGCGGGTGCGGTCGCGACGGACACGGCGTTTTCGGCCTGTCGATCTGTCGTCTCGACCGTCTGCGCCGCACCTGGAGAGGCCGCTGGCGTCGATGGACCGTCCGGCGTCGCCGCGTCGCCGCCTTCCGGTGTCGCAACCTCCTTGAGCGGTCCGGGCTCGATTATTTCAGCCGATCCGCCCGTCGGCGTGAAGGTCAGCTTCGTGTCCGAGCCGTCCGAAACCCTCACGGACAGAACGCTGCCCTCGGGAACCTCGACAGGACCGCGTGCCTCGCCGGCAACCGCCGCATCCGTCAGGAAGATCGGGGCTCGCCCGGTATAGGAGGGCGGCGTTACCCACGCATCGACGCGCGCCGAGACTGCAACCGCGGCTTCGGACATCACGAACGCGTCACTGACACGCCCCCCGCCCGAGCCGTAGGAGAAGGCAAACCCCGTGACGAGCAGCATGGCCAGGAGCGCGCGCAGGCCGAGCGGATCGAGCCGCTCCGTACGGGTGCGAGGCGCGCCGCCGGAGAGATTCTTCAACCGCTCCGCCATGCGGCGCTGATGCTCGCGCCAGAGCGCTGCCGCAAAGGGATCGGTATTCGTCGGGCGGTCGACCTGCGCCTGAAGAGGCTGGTGATCGAGGCGGCTTTCGGCCTCGATCCGCTGGTCGATCTCGGCGACCGACGGCAGGCGGACCGCGCGCGCGCGCCAAAGGACGATCCCGATGCCCCCGCAAAGACCGGCGAGCAGCGCCACCCGGACCGGCCATGGAGACGCCGCGAAGATGCCGAACCAGGACAGGACGAAGAAGACCGCGACGATCGCGGAAGAGGCGAAGAGCGTCGGCCAGACACGTTCCAGGATGAGGGCAAGACCGGCTGACCGACGCGTCAGCGAAAGGCCGGCCGTCCGGTTCGGCACTGCGGATCCCGCATCGTCCTGTCTCGTCGCCATCCGGCTTAACCCGCCTTTTTGTCCGTCAGGCTTGAAGCTTAACAGTTTTTGAGGCGAAGGCGAGGCGGTGACCTCTTCGTGAAACCCACGTCACGCCGGCACCGCCTCGGCAGAATTCGTCGAGACACGGCGGTTCCGGCGGCGAGAGATCAGTCTTCCAACCAAGGCGGCAAGCGGTCGAGCGCGATGATTTCCTCGACGGTCTGCCGGGGCCTCACCGCAAAGAAGGCGTCGTCCTTCACGAGCACCTCGGGCACAAGCGGGCGCGTGTTGTAGGTCCCGGCCTGGACCGCGCCATACGCGCCGGCAGAGGCGATGGAGATGAGGTCTCCGGCCTCCACCCTCGGCATCGACCGGTCCTGCGCCATGAAGTCGCCGCTCTCGCACACCGGGCCGACGACGTCGGCGACGAGGCGCTCGTCCGACAGGCTCTCCTCCACCGGCAGGATGTCGTGCCAGGCCGCGTAAAGCGTCGGGCGGATGAGATCGTTCATCGCCGCGTCGATGATGACGAAGGTCTTGTCCCCGGCTTCCTTGACGTAGAGCACCTTGGAGACGAGCACCCCGGCATTGGCGGCGATGAGCCGGCCGGGCTCGAAGATAACCTTGCAGCCGAGGTCGCCGACATGGCGCTTGACGATCTCGGCATAGGCCGACGGCTCCGGCGGCGGCTGGTTGTCCCGCCGGTATGGCACCCCGAGGCCGCCGCCGAGATCGACATGGCTGATCTCGTGCCCCTCTGCCCGAAGCGCCCTCACAAGGCCTGCCAGGCGGTCGTAGGCGCGGTCATAGGGTTCGAGATCGGTGATCTGGCTGCCGATGTGCATGTCGATGCCGGAAACGTGGATGCCCGGCAGGTCTCGCGCCTTGCCGTAGACCTCGACCGCTCGCTCGAAGGCGATGCCGAACTTGTCGGACTTCTTGCCGGTGGAGATTTTGGCGTGGGTCCTCGCATCGACGTCCGGATTGATCCGGAAGGAGATGTGCGCCGTCTTCGATTGGCTCGTCGCCCTCGCCGAGACGAGCTCGAGCTCGGGTTCGGATTCGATGTTGAAGCAGAAGATGCCCGCCTGAAGTGCGAGGTCGATCTCCTCCGCGGTCTTGCCGACGCCGGAGAACATGATCCGTTCGGCGGGGATGCCGGCCGTCAGCGCCCGCATGAGCTCGCCGCCCGAAACGACATCCATGCCGGCCCCCAGCCGACCGAGCGTCTTCAGGACCGCCTGATTGGAATTCGCCTTCATGGCGTAGCAGACCATGGCGTCGATGTCTGAGAAGGCATCGGCGAAGACGCGGTAGTGGCGTGTCAGCGTGGCGGTCGAGTAGCAGTAGAAGGGCGTGCCGACGACGGATGCGATCGTCGCAAGCGCGACGTCCTCCGCATGGAGAACGCCGTCCCTGTAGTCGAAATGGTTCATCGGGGCTCTCGCGGGGCGGGTCAGGCTTCGGTGTCGAATCGGGCGATCAGTTCAGCAGAAAGTCCAGCGGAAAGCTCCTTTTCGGGGCACCGGGATTTTGGCTGACCTCCGCCGGGGATACCGTCAGGTTGCTGCCGGTCGCGGAAAGGCGGGCGGCGCGCTGGAAGTTCGCGGTGCTGGATGGTGCGTTGTCGGTGTTCGGCGTCTGGCTCTGGCCAAGCGGCGTCGTGACGGGCCGAGGCGCGACAGGGAGGTTCTTGCGTCCGCAGCCGGAGAGAGCGAGACCGGCCGTTAAAACGAGCAGCGACAGCCTGAAGGTGTTCATCATCGGTTCCATCTTCGCGTCTGGCGAGGCGTCGCGCCACTTTGCTGTGAGAAGCATCGAGCGTCGCGCCCTTGATAGCTCCTCCGCCTCCAAAAATCACCACCCCGGCGGAGGCGCCCGGCGATCAGGCCGGAACCGGCCGGGCGAGCCGCTCGCGCCATGCGGCGATCTCGCGCTTCACGTTGTCCGGTGCGGTCCCGCCGAAACTCGTGCGGCTTCGCACGGACGCGTCGACGCCGAGGACGTCGAAGACGTTTTCCCGGATGCGCGGCTCCAGCGCCTGCAGGGCCTCCAGCGACAGCGCCTCGAGCCC
>JACMIV010000316.1 GCA_014380965.1 Rhizobiaceae bacterium
CGGTTGAGAAGGTAAAGCTCGCGCGCCTTGAATTCGAGAAGATGTTCGGCTTGTTTGCGGGCCGACGTCTCGCGCTGGAGTCGGGCCTTCAGGCGCTCGAGTTCCGGCAGCGACGCGTATTTTTCCTGCGCCGTGCCCATCGTCGTCCGGCATCGCTGGTCGGCGGCGGGTGCGCCACTTTCGTCATGCTGCCGGGTGACAGGTAACCGCGATCCCTCGGTCATCGGCGAAGGTCGGCATCTGCCGTGCCGGCCGCGCCCGGCATGCGCGCGCGTCTGTCGAGCGCGAAAGTCGCCGTCTTGCCGTCCGCGGCCATAGCGAGCACCTCCACCTCGGTCGCATCCTCGTAGTGGGCGATGCAGCCCTCTATGAGGCCATGAGCAAGCTTTGCGAAGGGGCGGTCCGAGCAGTAGACGACGGTCATCCGGTCAGCGCTGTCGCGTCGGCACTGAAGAGATGGCACTTTGGCTTCGCCGTAGAGCTTGCGGACCTCAACGTGAATGTGGCCGTGCACGCTTTCCAGAAACGGAAAGGCTCCGTCGATATCCTTGAAGAAGTTGGGATAGCGATTGCGAAAGCGCTGAAAAAGATGACGGCCGCTGCGGTAGATGAGGTCCGAGACCGGGATTCCCGTCATCTCCGAAAGTCGCGAGACGAGGACCATCATCTCGTCATGCGAATAGTTTCCGACGGCCGTGTAGGCGCCGCCTGTCGCAAGCTCCCCGTTGCAGTCCGAGAGCAGGCGATCGACGGTCTCCGCCGAGAAGGTGACCTCGACCATCTCCAGAAACTCGGTGAAGACCATGCCTAGCATCGTGAACCTCAGAACCGCCGGACCTATCTGCCGAGGTCAAGAGAGACCGTGCGCTTTAGACATAAAGAAAATGTGAGCGTGGAGACGACGGCTGTCTACATCGGCAAGAAGCGGCCGACGAAGCAAACTGCCGTGTGTCTTCGACGATCTCGGTCGGCGATGCGGTGCAAAGCATCGGCCGAGACCCACGCTTGTCCGCGCCGGACGGCGGATCGTCCGCTTTCGCTGGTCCTGCCCTATGCCTTGCACGTTCGTCAGATGCGGGAGACGAGGTGGTCGGCGCCATAGTCCGCCTCCTCAAGGTTGGCGCCCGGCCCGCCACGGTCGATGACCAGGAAATCGCTGACCGCTCCGAGCGAGAGAAGCGGGTGGTGCCAGATGCCACGGCCGTAGCCTACACCACGGCCGCGGTCGCCGAGAAAGGCGCGCGGGTTCCCGGGGCGGCCGTCCTCGTCGGCGGCGACGACGACGAGATAGGCGCGATCATGGAGCGGCACGAAGGCCTGGGTGCCGAGAGGGTGGCGCTCCATCATGCGCACGGCGACGGGAAGGGCGAAGGGCTTGCCGCGGAAGATGCTGATGAGGGGATGGCCGCCCTCGGCAGTGACGTCCACCGTCGCGAGGTCGTGGAAACGGGTCGTCGTGCCGCCGTTGATGAGGCGTATTTCGCGCGCCGCGTCCGGCTCGATGACGTGGCCGAAAGGCTCGAAACCCTCTATGGTCAAAGGCTCTACGGCGAGCGCCAGCGACGCGCGGATGCCGCCGCCCGCCATCATGCCGCCTTCCGGCCGAACAGGCGCAAACGCGAGACGCCGCCGTCGGGGAAAATGTCGAGCCGCACATGCGTGGCCGGGCCGAGCGGAGAGGCCACGTCGAACTCGGCGATGGCGTCGGCAGCAAGCTTGGTCTCCGGCAGAAGAATGGGCCAGGCCGCGCTGTCGTCTTCGATCGTATCGCCGGATGGATCGGCCACGAGCCGGGCAGCCTTCAGCGCGAAGCGGTCCGGATAGTTGCCCTTGAAGTGGCGGGTGTCGATGTGGATGCGCTCGATCGTGCCGGCGGTGCCAAGGCGGAGCACGCACCAGTCGTTGCCCGGCCTGCGGCGGCGTGCGGTTTCCCAGCCGTCGCTCATGACGGGCGCGCGACCCGGCGCCAGCATATTGGCCGGCGAGCCGTAATGGGCGTCGTTCCAGGCGATGGCCGAGCCGCCGTTTTCGAGCGCTGCGAGGTCTACGACCGCGTCGGGCATGACGGCAGACCAATCCTTGTCCACCGTGCCGTAGACGCGAAGCCGGGCGACGCCGCCATCTGGATGGATGCGCAGCCGCAGCCAGCGGAAGGCGCGCTCGGGCAAGGTTTCGATCACGTGGTGGCTGTCGCCGCGCAGCGCCGTTTTCGGCACCAGAACGGTCCAATCCGCTTCGCCCGGCTCTTCCTCGGTGTCGGCTGCCTCGACGATCGCCTCCGGCGGATAGTTGCCCGTGAAGAAGGCTGTGTCGATGTCGACGGCTTGGATGCGGCCGCGCTGCCCGAGACGGACGATACAATGATCATGGCCTGGAACGCGCTTCCTGCGGGATTCCCAGCCGTCCATCCACTTGCCGTTGTCGTCGAAGCGGTCGGGATAGAACACGGGCGCCTCGGGCGAGATCAGACGGCTCTTGTCGGCGAAGAAATCGTCGGTCGCGAAGGTCACCTCGGTTCCGAGGCGGGGATGGGCGAGATCGATTGTCCGCTTCAAAAGAGCCTCGGCCTCCGGTGCCGGAGGGGAGGTCAGGAAGCGTTCGCTGCTCATGCGGTGTCTCCGAAGATGTGACGAATGCGGATGGCCGCGATCTTTTCCACCTCGCGGGCGGCGGCGGCAAGCTCGGTGTCGCGGTCGTTGCCGATGCGTGCCTCGAAGGCGGCGAGTATGCCCTCCTTCGCAAGGCCCTTCACGGCGATGATGAAGGGGAATCCGAAGCGGGCGACATAGGCCGCGTTGA
>JACMIV010000317.1 GCA_014380965.1 Rhizobiaceae bacterium
CCGACCGGCACTTCCACGATGGCGCCCGTCCGCTTGACGATGTCGCCTTCCTTGATGTCGCGGTCCGAGCCGAAGAGCACGACGCCGACATTGTCGCTCTCGAGGTTCAGCGCCATGCCGCGCACGCCGCCGGGAAACTCGACCATCTCGCCGGCCTGGCAGTTGTCGAGGCCGTAGACGCGGGCGATGCCGTCACCGACGGACAGGACCTGCCCGACTTCCGAGACCTCGGCATGGCTGCCGAAATTCGTGATCTGGTTCTTCAGGATTGCGGAAATTTCCGCGGCGCGGATGTCCATCAGCCGACCTCTTTCAGCGCAAGCTTAAGCGAATTGAGTTTGGTGCGAAGCGACGTGTCGACCTGGCGGGAGCCGATCTTGACGATCAGGCCGCCGAGGATCGACGGATCGACGCTTTCGCGCATGGTCACGGTCTTGCCGGCGAATGCGCCGATCGCCGTGGAGAGTTCTCGCCGCTGCTCGTCCGACAGAGCTTGGGCACTGACGACCTCCGCTTCGGCCTCGCCGCGATGGGCGGCAGCCATGGCGCGGAAGCTCTTGACGATGCCCGGCAGCACGAAGAGGCGGCGGTTGGACGCCACGACCTTCAGGAAGTTGGAGGTGAGCCGGCTCGCGCCCGCGTCGTCGGCGATCGCGGAGATGGCGGCAAGCTGTTCGGCGGAAGTGAAGGCCGGGCTTTCCACCAGGCGGCGAAAATCGGAATTCTCGTCGATCAGCCCCTGGAACTGCGAGAGCTCCGTCTCGACGACATCGACGGAGCCTTCGTCGCGAGCGAGCTCGAACAGGGACAGGGCGTATCGTTCGGCTGCTCCCGAGACGGGAGAGGATGATGCTGCCACGGACGACCGTTCTCTTCCTTGTGTTTCGAGCGGCGAGGGACTTCGCAAAAGCGAGCACCCCAAATGCTTGAAACCGTTAGATTATTTCCGCCAGACCAACGCGTTTGGCCAATCACATGCGGGAGGCAAGGACCCTCTAGCATAGCGTTTTGCCATCGACAACGCCGGAACGTGACGCACGAACGGAGTTTTGCCGTTTTTTGGGAGACGGACCAAACGCTCAGGTCGCCAGGAGCCCGAAGAGGGCTGCGAGCGGCAGCAGGGCGAGCGCCAGATCGGCAAGAAGCAGCACGGTATTGGTCAGCGCCGGGCCACGATCGGAGAGGATGGAGACCAGCCTCCCGAAGGCGGCGACCAGCCAGGCCGTGCCGAGCACGAGCGGGATGGTGAACTGCTCGAAGAACAGGAGCCCCATCAGGCCTATGCCGACATAGAAGCCACCGATCGTCGAGCGCATTTCCGCCACGGCGGCCGGATAGATGTCCGCCGTCCGAAACCGCATCGCCTGCAGCATCAGCCGCGGCGCGAAGAGCGCCGTGAGGCCGACGAGACCCGTGACGGCAGCCGAGGCGTAGATCGCGAGGTCCGCCTGGGTCTGCGGCAGCGGCAGGGCGAATTCCATGGGCAGGGATCCGGTCTGATAGGGGGTCGGAGTCGACGACGCCGCCTCGCTCGCGAGCCATATAGGATCGAGCCGCCGATCGGAATGCGAATTCCGATCGGGAGGGAAAGCAAGGCCGTCGAACGGCGTGGGTACGGCGCTGGACGAGCCGGCCGCGAGCGTCGAGACGGCATCGGCAAGCCGTATCCGCAAGTCCGGCGTCGCAACGCGCCCGGTCTCGAGCGGAGTGGGAAAGAGAGACGGCAGGGTTTGCCGTCGGCACGGTCCGCGATAGAGGCAGCCATGGACACGTTTCCCCTCCGCCATTTCGTGCTTGCCCTCACCGTCGTGGCAGTCTGGGGCACCAACTTCGTCATCATAAAGATCGGGCTCGACCATCTGCCGCCGCTGTTCTTCGGCGCCGCGCGATTCCTTCTCGCCAGCCTGCCCTGTCTCTTCCTGCCGCGTCCGAAGGTGCCGATCGGCCAGCTTGCGGCTTACGGCCTGCTCATCGGCTCCGCACAGTTCGGTTTTCTCCTCATCGCCATGCGGGGGGAGATCTCGCCGGGTCTCGCTTCCCTGGTCCTTCAGATGCAGGTGTTCTTCACCATCGGCCTCGCCGTCCTTCTCACGGGCGAGCGGGTACGAGGTTTCCAATATGCGGCGCTGGGTATCGCCGTGGCAGGCATCTGCATCATCGCTGCGAACACGGACGCGACGACCAGCGCTCTCGGTCTCGGTCTCGTCATTCTCGCCGCCGCCAGTTGGGCCGGCGGCAACATCGTCGCCAAGCGCAGTGGCGTCACGGACATGCTGCCGTTCGTCGTTTGGGGCAGCCTCTTTTCGGCACCGCCGCTCTTTGCTTTGTCCTTTCTGATCGAGGGTTTCGACGCGATCCGCCTCGGGATCGCCACAGCCGAGGTGGCGACTTGGGCCGCGCTCATCTGGCAAGCCGTCGGCAACACGCTGTTCGGCTATGCGGTCTGGGGCTGGCTGCTCTCGCGTCACCCTGCCGCCTTGGTGACGCCGATGGCGCTTCTCGTTCCGGTCTTCGGCATGACGACGTCGGCGATCGTGCTGCAGGAAGCCTTGCCGGCCTGGAAGCTGCTCGCTGCGGCCCTCGTGATCAGCGGACTGGCCATCGGTCTTGTCTATCCGCGCTGGAGCAACCGCCTCGCGCTTCGCAAGGGGCGCTAACGCGGCCTCACAGGAAGCTCTGCGGATCGACGTCCACCTGCACCTGCACCGATCCTTTCGGCCGTGGCGCCTTCTCGATCATCGCGCGTAAAAAGTCCTGGAGCGGGGCGCGGCGGGGGGCCTGCACGAGCAGGCGGAAGCGGTAGCGGCCGCGTAGGACGGCGAGCGGCGCCTCGGCTGGGC